>JASLXL010000228.1 GCA_030740335.1 SAR202 cluster bacterium
GTTCCCGCCAGTTCACTGGGCTGCCGCCTTTGCAGCCTCGACCAATCCGGCTTCCAGGCGTTCGAGGGCGGTGTCGACCTCTTCCCTGGTAAGGGTCAGTGGCGGCATGAGCCTGATGGCGGTGGGCCGTGGTGCGTTGAGCAGCAGACCCATGTTGTTGCAGGCGGTCAGCGCCTCCGCTGACATCTCAGAGCTGAACTCGACGGCGATTAGGAGCCCCATGCCACGTACGTCCGAGATGAAGTCGTGAGAGTCCCACAGCCTCTTCAGGCCGGCCATGAGGTACTCGCCAACATTGCGGGCATTTGCGGAGATGTCATTATCGATGATGAACCTTGTGGAAGCGTTCGCGGCAGCGCAGGTCAGGGCGTTGCCTCCAAAGGTAGAACCGTGCTCGCCCTTTGGCTCGAACACCGCCGCATGGTCCTTGGCCATGAACGCGCCGATGGGAACGCCGCCACCCAGACCCTTGGCAAGGGTCATGACATCGGGCTCGACGTCGAAAGCCTGATAGCCGAAGAGGGTGCCCAGGCGACCAAGACCCGTCTGAACCTCGTCGAAGATCAGCAGGAGGCCTTGAGCGTCGCACCACTCCCGGACCTCACGCAGATAGTCGGGCGCGGGCACGTTGACCCCACCCTCGCCCTGCACCGGCTCCAGCATGATTGCCACCGTCCGGTCGGTAGTGGCGGCCTTGATGGCGTCTATATTGTCGTACTCAACGTGAACGAAGCCGGTCGGCAACGGCTGCGACATGTCATCATCGTGGGGCTTGCCCGTGGCGGACCAGGTAGTAAGTGTCCTGCCATGGAAGGAGTTGTCGGCCGTGATGATCTCGAAAGCTCCGTTGGTGTGGAGCTTGCCGTACTTGCGGACCATCTTGATTACGCCCTCGTTGGCCTCGGCACCGCTATTGCAGAAAAAGACCTTGTCCATGCAACTGTTATCTACCAGCACCTGGGCCAGCTCCAGCTGTGGAACCGTGTAAAACTGGTTAGAGGTCTGGAGCAAAGTGGAGGCCTGCTTCATAATTGCCTCGGCAATGACGGGATGGGAATGCCCGATATTGTTGACGGCCCAACCAGCGGTGAAATCGAGGTACTCCTTGCCCTCGTCGTCCCACACCGTGGTCCCCTCCCCTCGTACGATCACGATGGGCTGACGCTTCACAGTGAACATGTAGTATTCGGACTCTATCGCCTTCCAATCAGTTGCCACGTTAGTTGCCTCCCCCTGATCCTTCGAGCCCTTTCAGGGCGTCTTCCAACGCATTCAGGCCCTCCCTAAGAGCCTGGATAACATCGGATAACTTGTCGATGTTTGCCTGAAACACGTCTACTTCCACCGGCGCAGCGTCCCCGTTCTGAGACTCATCTGGCTCGACCACGGCGACCTCAATGAACCCCGTCAGAGCCGCTATTGCTTCGGTCACTGACCCCTCCATGACCACCTTGTCGCCAGAGGCCAGTATGACCTGCTTCAGCTCAGGGAAGTCGATCCCCTCGGCCTGGAGGTAGACGGGTTCGGCGTATAACAGGCCGAACTGGTCATCTGTCGCGATGGGTATTACCAGCAGGTTCCCCCGGATACAGAAGGAGCCTTCCTGACACCTGAGGGTGAACCACTGGGAGATGTCTGGATCATTGTCGATCTTTGCCTCGATCTGCTGGGGACTGTCGATCTGGCGCTCCTTGGGAAAGCGGAAGGCGACCAATTCGCCCAGCTTTTCCCCGTCGTTCCGAGCGGCCAACCATCCGGCCATGATGGGCGGGTCGTTTCTCGTGTAGGGTGTCAGTAGCACGAACTCCTCGCGCTCCTCCCCCGGTATCTTCATGATGACGTAGTAGGGCTCGACAGCTTGGAGCTCCTCTCCTTGACCGAACTTCTCCTCCGGGATGCTCCAGATGTCCTCCAGGTTGTAGAAGTCCTGGGAATTGAGCATGTGATACCGCAGATATTTCTCGGCCTGGATACCGAACATGTCCTGAGGATATCGAGTATGGGAGAGCAATGTCTCGGGCATCGTGTCCTTGTCGACAAACAGGTCAGGGAATATTGCCCTGTATGTCGCTACGATGGGGTCGGACATGTCCCAGACGTAGAAATCCATGGAGCCATTGAAGGCGTCGATAACGATCTTGACGCTATTTCTGATGTAGTTGAACCCCTCAGGCGACGGGTCGGAGTAGGGATACCTGTCCGTCACGGTGTAGGCGTCCTGTATCCAGTAGAGAGCCCCGTCGGCGGCCACGATGTATGGATCGTCGTCGAGCCTCAAGAAGGGCGCGACTGTGGAAACACGTTCCTGGATCTCGCGCCTGTACTGGAGCCGGCTGTCGTCGGTGATCTCGCCGGTGATCAGGATATTGATGTCGGTGAACTGCCAAGCATAGGCAATGCGCCGGAAGAAACCTCCGATGTTGACCCCGCCGTCTCCATCGTACTGGAGACTCAGGAGCTCGCCGCCGGCGGCCTGGTAGTCTAACTCGGGCGTGTTAGAGTTGACGATCACATAGTCCAGGGTCTTTTCGCCATAGTAGATTCTCGGATTGGTGACGGTGGTGTCCGGCTCGGCATCTGGTACGCCGGAACTGACGGCGATCGTCCCGTCCTGGGGGATATCCTTCGCGAAGAATTCGGGCCGCCCCTCGGCGGTGAACTCGGTGACAGGGCTCATGGCTACGCCAAAGCCGTGGGTATAACGAAGCGTACGGTTTACCCACGTCTGGGCGTCCTTGTCGAGTTTATCGGGGGCGACCTCCCGGGCCGCCAGCATCACCTGGCGAGGCCGACCGTCCACAGTATAGCGGTCGACATCGGCGTCCTCAAAGTCGTAGTAGGGCCGGATGAGCTGGATCTGACGATACACATCTGACAGCGGCCCGTGATCCCACAGGCGGATGTTGTCTATCGTCTGCAGATTTTCAGACACCATCTCCACCGTCAAGGTCGTGTCGACGGGGTAAAGTTGTTCCGAAACATCACTCAGACCAAAGGCCTGGCGGGTAAGCTCGATGTTGCGATCGATATAGACCTGCTCTTTCGCATATTCGTTTGGCCTGACGGTGAGGCGCTGCATGGCATTGGGCCACACTACCCCAAGCACCACCGCTAGCACTGCAAACAGGATGATGGCCCCGATTAGGAGCCTTACCTTGGCTATGTACGCATTCACCAGCATCAGCACTGCCGAGGCGGCTGCCACGATGGTCAGGATCATCAATGCGTTGCGTCGGGCACTGATATCGGTATAGGAGGCCCCAAATACAGCTCCCTGGTCAGAGAGCACCAGAGCCCAGCGGTCGAGCCACATTCCGGCGCCAAAAATGAGCATGGCGATGGCCGCGAGGATCGAAACCTGCGCCTTCAGGCCCGGTGTGAGCTGTATGCCCACGCCGCGATAGCTGAAGTTGACGAAATAGATACCCAGGGTTGCCAGCAGCGTGACTACCACCGCACCTAACAGCCAACTCTGCAAGAACTCGTACATCGGCATATCGAAGACGTAGAAAGCCACGTCCCTCGAATATAGAGGGTCGAGGATACCGAAGTCAGATGCGCTGGAGAATCTCAGGAATATCTCCCAATGACTCGCCGCAACGACACCAAAGATGATGCTGAGGACCATCGCACCTGCGACTGTACCCCAGAAGATCAGACGCCTGAGCACGTCTCTTATCTGGGGCGGCAGTGGAATCTCTTCGGGCCCCTGCGAGACTTTATGGGCGAAATATAGACTGACACCGGAGATGATCCCGAAACCCGCAGCCCCGGCAAGGAACATCAGTACCCGTGTGGTAAGCACCTTGACGAACACGCTTCTGAAACCGAGCTCGCCAAACCAGAGCCAATCGGTGTAGATGGACCTAGCCAATGTGGCGATGGCAAAAACCGCGATAATCGCGACGATGACCACGCCCCACTTGATGTAGCCTCCAAGTTGGGCCGGGATGGCACCTTTGAAATCTAGCGGAAAGTCCGGTTGAGATTGAAAGTTGAAAGCCATTGGTCCCTTCTTTTGACCGCGCTACCCTTTAGTACACGCTACGGTATTAGTTAGTACACGCTACGGTATTAGTTGCTTATCAGTCTAGACGCGTGCCCATGGCCTTGCCTGCAAATGCATCCATCAACGCGTTGGGCTGGCGTCCGTCGACGATGTGGGTCGTCTGTACGCTCTCCAGGGCCTTTAGGCATGCCCCAATCTTGGGAACCATGCCGCCATCAATCACCTTGGAGTGCATTAGGCCTTCGGCCTGTCTGCGAGTGAGCCGGGGGATCAGGCGATGCGACGAGTCGAGAACGCCTTCAACATCGGTCAGCATCACCAGGCGCTCGGCCCCTATGGCAGAGGCGATCTCACCGGCGACGGTATCGGCGTTCACGTTCAGCATGGATTCGGACTCGGGGTACGGCGCCGAACCGCGGACCGCCACAGGCGCAATAATAGGCACAAACCCGGCTGCCATGACAGCCTCAATGGGACTCGTATCTACCTCGACAACCCGGCCCACTAGGCCCAGGTTCGGGTCCTTGATCTCGGCCTTGAGCATGCCGCCGTCAATGCCGGAGAGTCCAATGGATTTGCCACCCCGGGCATTGATCGAGGCTACCAATGACTTGTTCACGAGCCCAGATAGCACGGCTATCACGATATCGAGACTGGGCTCATCTGTAACACGCAGGCCGTCAGAGAACTTTGGCCTGACTCCTTGGCGCGCCATCCACTCGGTGATGGTCTTGCCGCCGCCATGGACGACGACCTGCCGCACACCTTGCTGTTGGAGAGCAACGACATCCTGGAGGGTCGTATCATGGCCCCCGAAGGTGCTTCCGCCAATTTTTACCAGAATCGTCCCACCGGCATCGGGTTCCTCTCCGACGGAGGGCTCCTCCTCCGACGCGTGCATCTTGTGTTGCGGCCCATCTTCGCCGCTCTCATGCAGTCCACCGGCCATATGTGCGCTTGAATCCATCATTCGCCCGGCTGGTTACTCCCCTGGCGCAACAATAATCAAGTGCTGTAGGCCGAGTTAAAGGTCACGTACTCTTCTGTCAGGTCACAGCCCCATGCAGTTGCAGAGACGTTGCCATTGTTGACGTTTACCCGAATCTGGACCTCCGGGACGCTCATGGCATTGATCACTGCTTCCTTCATATATGGGAACGCCACACCTTCGTGGACCATGTGAATGTCACTGATAAATAGGTCTACCTGATTTTCGCTAAAATCGATGTTGCTCTTGCCAAGGGCCATCATGATGCGACCCCAGTTGGGGTCGCGACCGTGGACCATTGCCTTGACTAGCAACGAACCGGCGATCGAACGGGCCGCCGTGCGGGCATCGGACAGGTCCTTTGCTCCATCTACAACGACTTCGATAAGGCGCTGTGCGCCCTCGCCGTCGCGCACTAATTCCTTCGCCAATACCGTGGACACGTAGGTGATCGCCTCCCGGAAGGCGTCCACACCCTTCGAGTCCGGTCCGATCTCCGGGCCACCCGCAGCAGCATTTGCAAGAACGAGGACTGTGTCGTTGGTGCTCATGTCACCGTCGACATCGATCATATTAAAGGAGGCGCTCACCGCCTCTGATAGTATGCTCTGGAGGAACTCTGGCTGAACCTTCGCGTCCGTCGCCATGAAACAGAGCATGGTGGCCATGTTGGGGTGGATCATGCCTACACCCTTGGCAGCGCCACCAACAATGACGCGCCCACCAGGCATTTCGACCGAGACTGCAACCTCTTTTGGCCGCGAGTCGGTCGTCATAATCGCGCGGGCGAATTCGGGGCCACCCTGAGCCGTTACGTCGATATTGCCGATGTTCTGGCGAACCAGGGCCATGGGCATCTCGGCGCCTATGAGGCCGGTGCTAGCAACCAATACCTCGTCGGCTGCAATCCCGAGCATATTGGCAGCCAGGGATGTCATCTCCTCGGCGTCCTTAAAGCCCTGCTCGCCTACCGCACAGTTGGCACAGCCGCTGTTGGCGACTACGGCCCTCGCAGAGCCTCCCTCCACCCGTTTCTTACTCACGGTGACGGAGGGCGACACGATCTTGCTTGTGGTAAATGTTCCGGCGACGGCAGCAGGACTCTCGGACACCAGAATGCCGATATCGAGCGCGTCGGGGGCCGATGACTTTAACCCGGCATAGGTCGCCCCCGCCAGAAAGCCCTTGGCTGAGGTCACTCCACCGCCCTTGATTAACTCAATCATGGAGGCCATCTAATCCCTCTTTCGCCCCTTCGTGACCCGCTTCGTCCACCCGCAGGGCAGGCCATTTTCAGGTTGACGGCAGTATACCATACATAGCTACGGCCGCATAAGGAGCAAGCGGTCTATTTTCGACCTTTCGCGGGAACCGACAGGGGCGTGGACAGCCCTGGCCTGGCGCAATAGAATATGCCGACCAATAGCAGATTGTGAGCCGGAGTGGGCGCCTGCCAGCCGGGACTCAAGGGGGTGTCATATGACCCATCGACGGATCAGGGTACAGAACACGAACGACATGGAGATGTTCCGGGGCCTCGACTACAGCGTCAGTCGGGCCGTCCAGGCTGGTCGAATCGTGCACTTGCAGGGCCAGACAGGCATCCCTCTGAACGGCGAAGGATTCATCGGCGAGGATAACCCTGCTGCTCAGGCCGAGAACGCCATGCAGTGCGTAAAGATCCTCCTGGAAGAAGCCGGCTCCAAGATGGAGGACATCGTCAAGATCACGACCTATGTGACCGACGCCTCGTATCGGGAGCAGGTCTATCCGGTCCTGGCGAAGCACCTGGGGGACGTGTACCCCTGCTCCACCGGCCTGGTCGTGAAGGCCCTGGCGACACCTATAGTCGATTTCGAGATCGACGTGTTCGCCGTGATTTCGGGAGACGAAGACCACGTCCGCATACGAAAAGGCACGACCAAGGGAGGCTATCTTCTCCCGGACATGAATTTCCGGGCCAGCAAGGCAGTGCGGGCCGGGCAGAATGTGTACCTCACTGGATCCACAGGCCTGACCCTCGACGGCTCTGATTTCGTCGGTAAAGGCGACCCCGCTGCCCAAGCAGACAATGCGATGCGGTGCGTTAAAACGCTGTTGGAGGAGGTCGGTGCGCGGATGGAGGACATCTGCAAGGTGACGACCTATGTGACGAAACACGAGTACCGGGCCGAGGTCTATCCGGTGCTCTCGCGCCACTTGAAGGACGTCAGGCCAGTGTCCACCGGCCTAATAATCCCCGCCCTTGCCGCGCCGGAAATCGATTTCGAAATCGATGTTTTTGCGGTGATTCCAGAAGCCGGCGAGACCAATCGGCGCATCCGACCGACGAACACGAACCTTCACGAGGCCGTGGACCCGAGGTTTCCCGGCCTGGACTACAGACTGGCCAGAGCGATCCGGGCCGGAGACAAGGTGTTCATGCAGGGGCAGGTTGGGCGCACATTTGATGGTGGGTTCGTTGGGAAGGGCGATCCGGCGGCCCAGGCCGGCAACGCCATGCGATGCGTCCGCCAACTACTAGAGGAGGCCGGCGCGAGTATGGGAGACATCTGCAAGGTCATTGCCTACGTCAAGGATGTCGCCTACAGGGAGCAGGTGTACCCGGTAATCGCCGAGCACATGAAGGGCGTCGACCCGGTTTCGACCGGCGTCGTCGTCGACTCCTTCGGGCACCACGACGTAGATTTCGAAATAGACGTCTTCGCCGTCGTCGGAGCTGCACACGCTTAATCGTGCGTGGTTTGGCCAGCACGAATTCTCGCAGACTGCTGTTGAGAGGGTGTGTAGAGGGATCCCCCGTCTGCCGGGAAACTTGAGGGTGTCCCTATAGTTAGTTACTGTTTTTCTCTCTTCCGGCCAGGGACGTGAAAAAGGGATGGCCGGCAAACCCTGCTAAGATGGCGCGAGAATCCGATCCACGACACAGGAGGGTCCATAATGGCAAGAAAACCGCTGAGTATCCTTACGATCGGCGGACACCCAAAGGACGCAATCATTGCGTCTGGCGGGACGATGGCGAACCACGTCGCAGCCGGTGATCGGGTTACCACACTATGTCCTACCCACGGCCTGTCCCACCACACAGAGGCCATCACGAAGTACAAGGCAGACCGCAAGATGCCTGACTTAGAAGCACTCAAGGCCGAGCTAATGCAGGAGTTGGTTGACGCTGCTGCGGAACTCGGGGTCACCGACGTGCGCATCCTTGGCCACGACGATTCCGTCCCGATTGTGGAGCGACAGATCATAGAAGAGATCGCCGACGTGATCGGAGATGTGCTGCCCGACATCATCATCACTCACGCGCTATACGACAGTGTCCCGGGCCACGCAGTGGCAACGGAAATGACGCTGCTGGCGATGGAGGCCGCCTCCGGTTTCCGTCCCGGCAAGAGCTACCCTCCCCACAAGCCGTCCCAGGTATTTTTCCATGCCCAAGCAGGACGAACCAACGTGCTTGAAACGGACATCTCGCGAGTGCCCACCCATCTCGTTGACATCACCGACTCGATCTACAAGAAGTCTGAGGCGATGAACCGTCTCAAAACCCAGGGCTACGGCGCGGACTCCCCCACTCAGCGTAAGTTGGGTGAAGTAATAGACGGCATCCTGGGCATCCACGCCCGGGTACCCTACGCAGAAGGGTTCATCGCCCACAATCCCAGCCTGTACACGACACTCCCCATTGTAATCCAGGGCGATCGAGACCCCACCCAGATGACGAACATGCTGCTGGACAACTACAAGCCGCAGTAAAAGGTAGAGGACAGGGGCCGGAGCCCGGCCTCTGTCCTCTACCTGGCACATCGTTCGCCATCGCTGTACCCTTGTGCCTAAACACGCTGCTCGGCAACCCGGACTCGATCGGAGGAACACATGGGGCTACTCGAGGGCAAGACCGCGATAATCACCGGTGGCGCAACCGGTATAGGCAGAGGAATAGCTCGCGCCTACGCCAGGGAGGGAGCCACGCTGGTGCTGGCGTCGCGCAACCGAGACAACCTCGAGCGCACCGCTTCGGAGTTCCGATCGAAGTACGGCGTCACCGTGCTAGTCGTGCCCGCCGACGCCACAATCGAGGCAGAGGTTGCCGACCTGTTCGCCACGACGGCGAAGGAGCTTGGCCGCCTGGACATCCTGGTCAACAACGCTGGGACTGGGATATATGTTCCCCTAGACGAGATGTCTCTGGAGAACTGGGAGACCGTGTTCGCCGTGAACCTGACCGCGGCATTCCTGTGTACGCGTGAGGCCATCAGGGTGATGAAGAGCCAGGGCGGCGGACGCATCATCAACATTGGCAGCATCTCTGCCACAAAGCCGCGACCAGGCCAATCCGCCTACTCGGCCAGCAAAGCTGGGCTGGTCAGCCTAACCAGGTCAACGCTTTTGGAGGGCCGAGCCTTCGGCATATCCGCAGGTTGCCTGCATCCCGGCCTTGTCGACGTGACGCCCGAAAGCAGCTACGCAGGTCCAACCACCACCCCCGACGAACCCGCCATAGCACCCCAGGACATAGCGGAAGCCGCCCTTGCGATGGCACAGCTCCCACCCCACGTAACCATGCTCGACACCACGGTCCTGCCCAGCCACCAGATATTCATAGGCCGCGGCTAGGCATTCCGCTGGGGCGACTGCGTCGCACCACTTGCCAGTAGATAGGAACATGTCACGCTAATCCCGCGGGCGAGGTGACTCCTATCGACAACGAAAGAACCAACAGTCCATCTCACGCACTGGTGGACACCCCATCCCATCCACCCCAATTGACACCGGTGCAAGAGCCTCCTAGACTAGCCCACAGTGGGCCCGGTGGCCTCACAATCCCCTCTCAGGAGCAGCTATGCTTACGAAACAGATGGGTATCGACGGACCGGAGGTGCCGGTCGTCTGCTTCGGGACCTGGCCGCTCGGCGGGGCCTACGGCGACTTCGATGAGCAGAACGCCATTTCTACAATGCAGCACGCGATAGATGTCGGCCTGACGTTCATCGACACCGCCGAGGGGTACATGAGGGCGGAGGAGATCATCGGCAAGGCCATCAAGGGCCGCCGACACGAGTTGTTCATCGCCACAAAGGTATCCGGGGACGACCACTCCACCGAGCACATCGAGAGCGCCCTGGATCAGAGCCTCAAGCTCATGGGCACGGACTACGTCGACATGTACCAGCTCCACCGCGCCACCGACCGCCCCATCGCAGACACCATGTCAGACCTGCTCCGGCTCCAGGCCGCCGGTAAGATCAGGTACATCGGCGTCTCCAACTTCGGGCCGAAACAAATCCGCGAGGTGGTGAATCACGGCCCGGTCAAGAGCGGCCAGCCCCGCTACAGCATGCTGTTCCGGGAGGTCGAGGACGACCTCATACCCGCGTATGAGGAGTCGGGCATCGGGGTGATGGCTCACTCGGTTCTCGCCAAGGGACTGCTGGGCGGGCGTTACAAACCCGGCGACACATTTAAGCCGGACGACGAGCGGTACGACTGGCCGGCCTTTAAGGGTGAGTCTTTCAAGAAGACCCACGCCATCACGGAAAAACTCAAGGAGTGGGCCGGAGACCAGGGGCATAGCCTCGTCGAGCTGGCCATAGCGTGGCCCGTGTCCAACCCGGCCGTGTATACTAGCATAGCCGGCGCCCGCAAGCCCAAAGACCTGGCGACGCTGGCCAGCGCGGGGGACTGGAAGCTGACGGCCAAGGAACTCGCCGAGATCGAGGAGATCCAGGGCGACCACCGTCTATACATCAGCGACCAACCCGCCAGAGTCAGCGCCTCCGACGACTAGTGCTGCGGTGCTGCGCACGCTTAGTTTGGCGGGGCGGGGCATGCCCTGGGGGGTGCTGCGCACGCTGAGGGGACGGGGCGAAACACGTCCTGTGGGTGGCCGACGGTTCCATAGGCTCGCCATAAGTGGAATCTACTACGAGTGTCATTGGCGGAGGAGCCGGTGTTGGTGATGGTCAACTTGACCGAATACTACACCCTGGCCCATTGACCCCGCCTTCAGGGGGTGTGCAGAGGGGCGCAGCCCCTTTGCCGGGTGTGTGAGGGTGTCCCTCTCTTATATTTTTCATCTTTTTCTGAAAACTAGGGGGTAGTTGCGCCCACGATGAGCATCCTCCTCGACCCGGAACGCGCGTCCCAACACCTGTCGAGCCGTGGACTCGATGTCCTGGTAGGTGGCGGCTACGTCAACTACGGCTATATCACCGGGTACTTCACTCACTTCAACCGCGACTATCCAGGGCCGCTCTACAACGGGCTGCCTCTGATCAGATTCGCGGGGCTTCCCGCCAATAGCACAATCCCTCCTTTCCTGGTCACGTATCCGGGCGAGGAGGGCGACATCCTTGCCCAGGGCTCGTGGATAGAGGACCGGCGGTTCTGGGGCCCCAGCTACAACGTGCCGGGACGCCCCGACAGTGTCACGGTCCTCGATGACCCTGTACAGGCCCTCGTCGACGCCCTCGAAGAGCGCGGGCTGAGCGCGGGGACGATAGGCGTCAGCGCGCGAGACCTGGAGCCATCCCTGTGGAAGCGGGTGCAAGAGGCGTTGCCGGACGCCAGCGTGGTCGACGCCTCAGACGCCTTCGACGAGATTCGTATGATCAAGACTGCGGAGGAGATATTGCGCCTCAGGGGCGCCGTCGCGGGGGTAGAGCGCGGTCACGCCGCTGTGCGCGAGAGCCTTACCGAAGGGATGACTGCCCTGGAGCTGGCCGCCATCGTGAACCGGGCCGTCATCGACGAGTACACGGACCGCTACATCGTCCACGTCAGTGCCGGCGCACGAGGTTCGGTCGTCCTCGCGCCTACCGAAGTGGAGCTCAAGCGTGGCGAGCTTGTGTCCGTGGACGCGGGCTCGCTCCACCGCAACTACGCGGGCGACATGTTCAGGGTATACGCCTTCGGCGAGCAGCCGGGCGATGGATTGCAGGTCCACGCGGCGATGGACGAGGTCAACGACCTCATGATCGCCGCCGTAAGGCCTGGAGTGAGGGCGTCGGAGCTGTACGAGCTAGGTAAGGCTGAGATGGGCCACAGGGGACTGCCACTTGCCCTCGACTTCGCCGGCCACGGCATCGGCATCGATGTCCACGAGCGCCCATACCTGGTGGCGAACGATCACACGGTGCTGCAGCCGGGTATGGTCGTTGTACTGGAGATCTCGACCCGGCGCTTCGACCTGGGGCACCTGTCCGCCGAGATCACATGCCTGATCACCGACACCGGCTGCGAGGTTCTGAACTCCATGCCCCACACCATCACCCACATCCCCTAGGAGGCCGAATAATGGCACCGCGTCCAATCGATGTCGGCAGTGAAAAGCAGCTCATGTTCGACGAGCGCTTCATCGACAGTAGCGAGAACGTCGAGCTGACGATGAACCCTCCCACGATGGGCGAGGAGCCCGTGCTGGGGATGGACTTCCCGTGGGAGACGAGGATCGGCGGCTACAACACCGTCATCCGCGAGGGCGACAAGTTCCGAATGTGGTACGACTTCACACCACCTGATAACGATCCCTCAGGCATCACGCGCGGCGTGGCCTACGCCGAATCGTCAGACGGACTGAACTGGGAAAAA
>JASLXL010000229.1 GCA_030740335.1 SAR202 cluster bacterium
ATTACGGGACTCGCTTTGCCTCTGTCCTTATGGTAAAAAATCTCGTGGCTGTGCAATTTCATGCCGAGAAAAGCGGAAAACCGGGGCTAAAAATCCTGTCTAACTTTTGCAGGTGGAGTGGAAAAGATAGTGCTTAGTAAAAGGATCATACCATGTCTAGATGTTCGCGATGGTCGGCTAACCAAAGGAATAAAGTTCAAGGGAAACATCGATATCGGTGATCCTATGGAGATCGCCGATTTCTATTATGAAGAAGGGGCTGATGAAATCGTCTTTTATGATATTACCGCCTCAAGTGAGGGGCGGGATATTATGATTGAGACGGTACGACGAGTGGCTCAAAAAATATTTATTCCTTTTTCTGTGGGAGGGGGTATCCGGACGGTTGATGACATGCGTAATGTTCTTTTGGCCGGGTCGGAAAAGGTGAGTGTCAACTCGGCCGCCATCAGGAACCCAAGTATTATTTCCAAAGGAGCTAAGGCCTTTGGCAGCCAGTGCATCGTGGTAGCCATGGACATCAAGAGGATCATCGCCGGAGAGCCCAAGAACGTATTTGCCTCCGATACGTCCCTGGCGATCAACGACGATTCGCTGTGGGAGGTCTACACCCACGGCGGACGTAACGCTACGGGGATCGACGCCCTCAAGTGGGCCCGGCGTGTATCCGAACTAGGTGCAGGAGAGCTCCTAGTCACAAGCATGGACGCGGACGGACAGAAGGACGGCTACGACCTGGAGTTGATGCACGAGATCGGGCAGACCGTAACGGTTCCGATAATCGCAAGTGGGGGAGCAGGAACCCTTGAGCATCTCTACGATGCTGCCAGAGGTGGCTCCGACGCCGTTCTGGCGGCCAGCATCTTCCACTACGGGGAATACACCGTCCGCCAGGCCAAAGACTATCTTAGTGAGAGGGGCCTTCCGATAAGGCCAGTACTCTGATGGTATATCGCAAAGACTTCGAAGCATGTCGACCTAGGAAAATCAGATGATACAACTAGACGAAAAAGGCCTCGTACCCGCCATCGCCCAAAACGCCGACACCGGGGAGGTCATTATGCTGGGGTACATGAGCCAGGGCGCACTCAAGCGCACCCTGGACAGCCGAGACGTGTGGTTCTACAGTCGCAGCCGCTCCGACCTGTGGCACAAGGGCGAAATGTCCGGCAACTACATGCGCATCAAATCCGCGTCGATCGACTGCGACGGGGACACGATACTGCTCCAGGTCGACCCCGCGGGTCCGATCTGCCACACCGGTAACCAGACCTGCTTCTTCACGCCTCTCGACGAGATGCCCGATTTTGAAACCCCCGAAAAAGGGCCCGGCATCCTCGACGAGATCTTCTCCGTAATCCAAGACCGCAAGCGCGAACTACCGGAGGGGAGCTACACAACCGAGCTTTTCCGGGAAGGCGTGGATCGCATCGGCCAGAAGGTGATCGAAGAGTCGGGTGAAGCGGTCATAGCCGGGGTTAAGTTAGACAAAGACTCGCTGGCACGGGAGTCCGCAGATCTGCTCTACCACCTGCTGGTGCTGATCTCGGCCAACGGCGGCACGCCCGAAGACGTGTACGCCCACCTGCGCCAGCGCCGAGGCTAGACGCTATCCGCTTCTCAGGCGGCCCCAGCACTGAGGTCGGAAGTGATCGACTCCCAGATCTGTTCCACGTGTTCATCACACCAGAAGTCGGAGCGGGCGAAACTAGCCTCGTTCATAATGAAGACCCCTCCTCGCAGATATACCCATCCGTGTGGTGCATCACACCCAGAACGTGTCCCACCTCGAGAGCGATTAGAACAGCTGTCATCGCCCGGTCGTAGGGGTAGTATCTGGTGATTGCACTAGTCCGTAGCCTCCGACTCCATCCATACAGCGGTTTGGCCGCCTGGCCTGGTGTGTGGTCACCGCAGAAACACGTGGCCAGAGTCCCGTGAGACCTGCCTAGATGCATTAGCAAGGAGCCTCGGTGCGTCCATACTAGCGTCGTCGCACCATCAGAGTTGCACTGAGCCACCTCAATGGAGATGCCAATCTGTCCCAGAAGTTGACCTGCAGAATCGATCATCTCGTGATCCGCATTCAGCCAGCCTTCACCGACAATTGCCCTGAACTACTAGTCAAATGCCAGGTCGATCACAAACTGGGCCGGGGCAGAGGGGCGTGGCTTAAAACGAAAACGCAGCCGATCCGAGGTTCCAGTGGCGTCAATCGGCGGGTTGAGTGAAGAGTGGAAGCTCCATTGAGAGGACATGAAATTGGAAAAGCAACAGCGCGCGCATCACGAGGAAATGAGATGCCAACCAGCCTCGCAATACCGCCCTATTGTCTCGCACCACGCTCCACCCCCAGGTTGAAGCTCTGGTACGAATTGTCTCACAGGATCCGTGGATACAACGTGAAAACGCAAGCGAGGAACGTGAACACATTGTGCCGAGCGCGCGACAGAGCCCGGCTTCGGCTAGTCCCTTTCGTCCGCAGCTATCGCGTGCTCCATAGCGGCGATGGCTACCTCAATTTGCCCATCCTCCGGCTGGCGCGTCGTCAGCGCCTGAAGCCACAGGCTGGGGGCGAAGAGTATCCTCACTATGGGGTTGTCCGAGTGGAAGCCGCTGAACCGTATTGCCTCATAGCTAATCGCGGCCACAAGGGGGACCAGTACAATTCGGGAGGTGAACAGCCACCACAGGGGGTCGCGGCCTACAAATGTGAACACCGCGATAGACACGACGACTACAGTCAGCAGGAACGCGGTGCCGCATCGCGGGTGCGCCGTTGGATACCGTCGCACAGACTCGATATTCAGGGGCTGGTCGGTCTCCTGGGCGTGAACCGTCATATGCTCGGCACCGTGGTACATGAACACCCGGGCAATCTGGTCCATTCGGCCGATCAGGTAGATATAGGCCAGAAAGACTCCCAGCCGGATGACGCCCTCCACTAGGTTGGCAAGCAAATCAGAACCCAGAGGGCCCTCGACGGCCGTGCTGGCCAGCAACGGAACCATGAAAAACAGCCCGATGGCAAAAACCATCGAGAAAGCGAAGGTCAATGCCATCGCCCCCTTGCCTATCTCCTCACCCTCGGCTTCCGCAGCCACATTAGCGGAATAGGTCAGAGCGCGCATGCCCAGGGTCAGCGTCTCGGCGAGGACCAGTATCCCTCGGAGAACCGGAACCTTCCTCAGACCGCCGGTATAGACGGAGCTAAGGGGTTCGCACTTGAGCGCCATGGTCCCGTCGGGACGGCGCACAGCGATCGCGGCATGCCGCTGTCCGCGAATCAAGACGCCCTCTAGGACTGCCTGACCACCATACGTCGGTCTGTCAACAGAAGCCATCGACACCTCAGAGAAAAAGAAAGGGGGTGAGCAAGCTCACCCCCTTTCGAATCTAACTACTCTAGCCAACTAGGACTCGAGATTGAACCGGCGCCTCATCCTCTCTACACGACCCTCGGTGTCCACGATACGCTGCTCACCTGTGTAGAACGGGTGGCACTGATTGCATATTTCAACCTTCAACTCGGGCTTCGTGGCCCCAGTAATGTAGGTCGCGCCGCATGAACACGTCACCGTCGCCGCCGGATGGTACTCCGGATGTATCTTGGTTTTCACTACACAAATCCCCCTTCAACGGGATAGACGCTGACTTGCTTCTTGTCCCGTCGCCGGTACTCGAATTTCACAGATCCGTCAACGAGGGCGAACAACGTGTGGTCCCTGCCGAGGCCGACATTCGTGCCAGGCATAATCCTTGTCCCACGCTGTCGAACGATGATCGAGCCCGCACGGACCAACTCCGTGTCGTAGCGCTTGACGCCAAGGCGTTGCCCTGCGCTATCTCGACCGTTCCTTGTACTACCGCCGCCCTTTTTATGTGCCATCAAACACCCTGTGATACCGGCATATCTACGTTGAGATGCCAGTTACCTTGAGATCGGTGTAAAGCTGCCTGTGACCATTCCGCCGTCGATATCGCGTCTTCGCCTTGTACTTGAAGATCACGATCTTCTTACCCTTGCCATTTCCCACGACCTCAGCCGTTACCTTAGCCCCGCTCACACGAGGTGTCCCAAGCGCCACTCCGTCTTCCGTTGAAAGCATCAGGACGTCGTCCAACTCAATCGTGTCCCCCTCCTCCACTGGAAGAGACTCCACACGAATGGTGTCACCCGGCTCTACCCGATACTGCTTCCCGCCTGTCCGTACTATCGCGTATGTCGACAAATCTTCGCTCATGCATATATTGTACGAAGGTTTTCCTACTACGGTCAACCAATTAACCACGCAGATTCGGGCTTTTCCTACGCACAACAAGCACCCACGATCCGGTTCGGGCTAAACGGCGATCCTCACTTGGGTGGGTGTTTACCCTTAGGCCTTACCTATCCTGAATACCTTGGTCCCGCACACCGAGCATTTGCCCTGGGTGGCCGACCGGCCGTTCTTCAACGTCACACTCTCTGGATTGCTTACCTCTCGCTTCGCCCGGCACTTGAAGCAATATGCCTGCATTCAGACACCTCCTGAGGTTGTAGCTAGAACATATCGCGTAATTGGGGCAGTGTCAACAGCAAGGCGCTACGCTCAGCGTTACCTCCATACTCGGAGAATCCGGGCCTTGTCCATGAGGTCATACCGCATCCTTTTCGGAATTAAACACGCGGTCCGGCTTCCAACGACCCGCAGACGGGTCGAATGACATTATCGCCACGAAAGAGCCATCGACCGCATACACCCTGCACTGCTCACCAGGCTGGGCCAGTGGAATCCGAAGACCAGGAGCCAGCGACCTGCCATTCCTGATCATGTCCTCGATCCGCTGACCAACGATGGCCGCCTTCATGTGCGCCACCACAGAGTCTAGGGGCGAGACCATAGCCTCCCATCCACCTTCATAGAAAAGCCGCTCGGCCTCAGAAAGATCCACGGCTTCCTCAATAGCAAATGTACCGGCCCTGAGCCTAGCCAGGCTCTTGAGATGCCCTCCGCATCCGAGTACCTGACCAAGATCGTATGCCAGAGATCGCATGTAGAAGCCGCGCCCGCAGTGCACATCGATTTCGAAAGTTGGGTTCGACCAGTCACGGATGGCGATATCGTGGACCTCGACATCTCGCGCCTCCCTCTCGACCTCGATTCCTGCACGTGCCAACTCGTACAGCCGCTTGCCGTTCTTCTTCAACGCACTATACATGGGAGGTACTTGCTTGATATCTCCCTTGAATCCCTCCATAGCCGCCTGGATATCTTCAAGAATTATCCCAGAAGCGTCTCGCCGGGCGGTAACCGTACCCTCGATATCATAGGTGTCCGTCTCGACTCCCAGCTCGACAACAGCTCGATACACACGCGTGCCGTCAATCAGGTACTCCATCATCCGTGTCGCCTGCCCGAGACAGACGGGGATCACCCCTACCGCAAATGGATCAAGGGTCCCGCCGTGTCCGACACGCTTTTGACGGCTAGCGCGCTTGATGTGGCGAACGACATCCATGCTCGTCATGCCATCAGGTTTGTTGATATTGAGCACACCGTTGATGCCGGGAACGCGCCCGCCTCTCCTAGTATCGTCAGGCATCCGGCGCTCCATTTTCACCGACGAGAGTGTCCGCGTCCGGCTCTACGGGGGAATTTTCTGCCATGGCTTCATCAATCAACCGCAGCATATTGACGCCCCGCTCGATTGAGTCATCGATATGGAACTCGACCTCGGGGACAGACCTGAGCGTCAGCCGGGGCCTGAGGCTTTTTTTCACGAACCCTGAGGCGGACTTTAGACCCTTCAGAGCACGCCTCTTTTGATCCGGGTGCCCCATGATACTGACGAATACCTTTGCACGCGAGAGGTCCGAGTCAGTATCAACGCGGGTTATGGTGATCATCGAGGCTAGTCTGGGATCGTTCAGATCCGAAGCCACTATGCTGCTGATTTCCTGGCGCAGCAGGGCATTTATCCGTTCCATGCGGCGGCTCATTGGCGGAACCTCTGGGCAAAGGGGACTGGCAGGCCGTAGGCCCTACTCCAACTCGGTCTGGTGGGACTCCAGAACGTCACCTTCCTGGAACCCGGAGAAGCCCTCGAGGACCACGCCACCTTCTAGGCCCGTAGACAACTCTCTCACATCGTCTTTGAAGTGTTTGAGGCTGGATATCGGCCCGCTAAAAATAGGCTTGTTTCCTCTCAGGACACTAATCTGGCCACCGCGTGAAATACGGCCCTGGTCGACGTACACGCCGGCAACACCGCCAGCACGACGTCCGACTTTGAACACCGCGCGGACTACGGCGACGCCCTCGACAATGTCGCGGATCTTGGGATCGAGCATGCCCTTCAGAGCATTGTCGATGTCATCCACCAGGTTGTAAATGACATTATATTCGCGAATCTCCACGCCCTCTTGCCTCGCAAGGGACCCTGCCCCCGGCTCGGGGCTCGAGTTGAATCCGACGATGATCGCGTCGGAGGCCACGGCCAACAGCACGTCGCTTTCGGTGATGCTCCCGCTGGCCGAGTGAATCACATTCACTCTGGTTTCTTCGGTATTCAGGGGACGGAGCACATTCCTGACCGCATCGACGCTGCCCTGGACATCCGTTTTAATTATCAGATCTAGCGACTTCGCCTCACCCGACTCCATTCTGGAATGTATCTCTTCCAGCGTGATTCCGGTACCTTGACGCTCCTGCCTCTCCCGCAGTCGCTCATCTACTATGGCTCGGGCAGTCCGTTCGTTTGGAGCGATTTCGAAAATATCCCCGGCCTCTGGCAGCTCCGCCAGACCCATGATCTCCACGGGCAAGGACGGCCCGGCCTCCGAGATACGCTCACCACGATCATTCAGCATGGCCCGCAACTTGCCCTTTGCCACACCGGCCACAAGGATGTCTCCGACACACAGTGTCCCGGTCTGCACCAGTACGGTCGCCACGGGACCCCTGCGCTTTTCTACCTGCGCCTCGACTACAATGCCACGTGCGGGGCGACTAGGATTGGCCTTCAGGTCTCCAATTTCGGCCACAACCTGCAAATTGTCCAGTAGATCCTGGACCCCTTCGCCAGTCAGGGCCGAGAGCGCGACGGATATTACATCGCCTCCCCAATCCTCGACTAGCAGGTCCTGCTCGGCAAGCTGGCGCTTCACCCGTTCCGGATCGGAATTGGGCCGGTCAATCTTATTGATGGCAACAACGATCGGCACTTCGGCAGCCTTGACGTGGTCAATCGCCTCCACTGTCTGCGGCATAATCCCGTCGTCTGACGCCACCACCAGAACCGCGATGTCGGTAACCTGTGCCCCCCTAGCTCGCATCGCCGTGAACGCCTCATGCCCAGGGGTATCCAGAAACGTGATTACTTGGCCGGCTCGTTTAACTTGATAGGCGCCGATGTGCTGTGTGATCCCACCAGCCTCGCCATCAACCACACTGGTGTTCCTGATCGAGTCAAGCAACGTAGTCTTACCGTGATCGACGTGACCCAGAATAGTGACGACAGGGTTGCGAGGCTCCAGCAGCGCTGGATCTTCATCGTCAGAAGAGACCACCAGCGAACCCTGGCCCCTCTCCTTAGCCTTTGGAGCTTTGACCCTGAAACCCAGAGACTGCGCGATCATCGCGGCAGTCTCGAAGTCGACTGCCTCATTTATCGTCAACATTAGCCCGGCACGCATGAGCTGCTTGATGATATCGATCGCCTCAAGTTCCAACAGTTCGGAGAGCTCGCCGACCGTTATAGCTGGGGGTATCTCGATCAACGGGCCGACCTGTGCACTCTCCTCGGGAGCGACCACAGTCGCTCCAGGTTTCGGAGTGGTGTCCTGAGGTGTTGACGGCCTGTTTG
>JASLXL010000230.1 GCA_030740335.1 SAR202 cluster bacterium
ATACCGGGAGCCTGAGGGACACCCACAGGCTCCCGGTATAGGGGCGTTGCCCCCCGCACACCCCACAAAGGAATCCTGTCCACGCTTGATATATATTCTGCTCATGGTTAGCCTTGGAGCGGATGTGAAGGGTCTGGAGACGTCGGATACCGTCTTGCCTGACACAAGGGCGTGTGGCCCCTTCGTCGGGGGCCTCCTCAGCATGACATGGCTCAACAGCGTGGCACGACCTAATTCGCAGGCCCGGAAACAGGCTCGATCAGGTACTGTCCAGTCCCGCACTACTAAGCGTGCGCAGCGCCGCCCTACTCGGCGCTAACAGCATCTTCATCTGGTTGAGGGCCACGGAGCCAGATCATGATCCATCTCCAGATGGAGGCGATTACCGCGATCATGAAGGCGCCGGAGAACATGCTTGCTGTGGCGACGGTGCCAATGTCAGGGCGGGTCAGGATGACGGGCTGGCCCTTTAGATCGGCCTTCCAGAGCTGCTCAAGCTCATCTACCGTGATTCCGTAGGTCTTGCTGATGGCGTCACCAATCCTATTTCCGTCGTTAATGGTGTCAATCAGTTCGCCCATTTTCTCCCGCCCGTAGGCAGCGACCATGAAGTTGACGGTGCTCCATGACTGGGCATAGAAGACGCTTACCTCACTCGGCCTGCCAGGTTGGCTGCCCATGTTCCTGAGGTGAAGCAGATCGTCCGCACGCTCGGCCCTGGACACGGTCGCTGCCCTGCGAGAACCACTCCTTTCGAAGTAGGTCGCGAGCCCCTCGTTCAGCCACGAGGGCACTCGTGCCAGGGGGGATTCGGTGGCGCTGTTTAGCAGCAAGTGAGTGGCCTCGTGGACCATCGTATCGGCACTTAGACCCTGCATGACGAACAGGCCGTACTCGCCGAAGGCAAAGCCGCCGTAGAGGTGGGTACGGGTAGCGGCGCTGCTGGTAAATGGAAATGCTCGGCGCGCCTCCAGGGTACCGTTGACGATAACAGCCTTCATGGGAACGAATTCCGTAACCCCGAACATATCCCGCACGGCGTCGAGCTGGCCGATCACGTCGTCCAAAACCCTCTCGACATCTTCCTGAGGCAGGTTGTGCCACAGGACGGTCAGGTCTCCTCGAATGAGCTCCTGCCACTCGTAGCGAGGGTCGTTGTACGCAAAGCTGAAGCGGGGCGTCTCTAGGGTGTTGCCTCCTGAGTCGGTGATCTGGTAGAAGTACTCGAATTCGATGCCGGTCGGGATGTAGTTGGAGCCGCCCGTCTTGACGCTGAACTCGGCGGTGATGCGCTTGTCGGGCTCGAAGTCGGGGTAGCCGTAGACCTGTACGGGACGATTCTCCAGGCTGTAGAAGAGGCGAACCTCGGTGATGGGAGAGTCGGACTCGGCCTCCAGCTTGAACACGACGTTGTCAGGGAAATTAACGTCGTGGGACGAGGAGACGACGCGTATGGGCGATGCCATTTTTGTGTCATAGGACACACCCCCGGCAACTCCGGTGCTGATGATGGATATTGCGGCTATGATGCTAAGAAGGGTCATCTTGTCTGTGCAATGTGATCTGGACCGCTTTAGATACCGGTGATCCTGATTGCCGAGCGAGCCTTGTAGCGTCTGTTCAAGTTGAGCAGGAGCGGGGTCAGGGTCTCGACGTATCCCGCGTTGGCGAGCCCACCACCGTCCACGGCCCGCACGCCTGCAATTTTGCCCGCCAGGTCCATGACCAGATCCCTGGCAACATTGTGGTCACTACAGACTATAACATCGGAATCCAGGGGCTTGTTAGCTTCGAGCAGATCGTGGGCGCTGATTGTCTGGAAGGCTGCGGCTACGGTGGAACCGGGCAGCAGGGCCTTGGTCTCGAGGGCGGCGGAGCCATCGGGCACCGGCAGCGCGCTGGCAACGCCCTTGCTAAAGGACAGGGGAGCGACCACACTCACGATGATTTTGCCGTCCAGGCTGTCCATTAGGTCGGTCAGCGTAGGGCGCTGGGCTAAATAAGGCACTGCGATGAATATGGTGTCAGACCTCTGGGCCACCTCTTCATTGGACGTGCCAGACACCTTGCCATTGTCGGTATTGGCCTGCACGTCGCTGGCAGCCTGACGAGCGCGGTCCGGATCCCTAGACCCTATCAGGACTTGCTCTCCGGCCATGCAAAACCTCAAGGCCAGACCGCGGCCCTCCGGGCCGGTTCCTCCTATGAATCCGATCACGTTGTCTCCTTAGAGTGGCCCGCAGAATTGTTGCCTTGCGCGGAAGAACATTAGGAAAAGAGAAAAGAATAGTAGACATTTCTGAGGTACACCCTCAGGCTCCCGGCAGAGGGGCATAGCCTCTCTGCACACCCCTCGGGGAAGGAACCTTCAGATCGGCCAATTATCAGCCTGACTGGATAACAGCGCCCACAATATCCGAAACGCGGACCCTTCGGCTGAGATCAAGATGGACGAGGGCCGGGTGCAGGCCAATCAAAGGTCTCAGGATTCAGTTGCAGTACACTCATGGTAAGCCCGTCGAACCATCGGGGTAGGCCGCACTCTCGTCCGCAAGTCATGCTGCCGCTCAGGCGTCGGTGGCTGGGGCAGGCGGCCTGATTTCGGGGTCTACTGTGAGGTCGTGCCCTCCCTCAAATAGCTCCCAGGGTCGGTGCGACTCTACAAATTCCTTGGCTTCGTCCATTGAGAGGATGCCTTTTTCAGCGCGGCCGGGCTCATATCCGAAGGTTTTGGCGAATGCGTCGAACCCTCGTTTGGTCTCACGAACACCGCCGATCTCTTCCTCATGGTCGGCCCCGTCGGAGGCCAGCACAAGCCGTTGCCCTCGTCTTACTTCTCTCCAATAGACATTCATTCAAGACCTCACTGGGGCCGCAAAAAAGACTATCAAATCCAGGTTATCGTATCCACTCTAAGGGGAGGGCCGCTGGGAACGCAACCCGACGACAGCCTTCCAGACCGCGTTAGGCAGTTGACGGCGGTCGGCTTGGTGTCTAGTGTATGTGCTCACATAGCTTTAGGAGGATAGGCAAGATGACGTGGAAGTGTGACAAGTGCGGCCATGAGAACCCGCCGACGAGGGACGTTTTTTGCGGCAAGTGCGGCGAACGTCGTAAGGGTTCGTAGATAACCAGTCTGTTGCGCACTCGAGTTTGACTGTGAGCGTGCCAGGCCACTATCCGGTTCGTTGCAAGCGCAGGCCTCATTGACTACAATCGAGATCTGCCCTCAACGTCTCAATAAATATATTGCATAGCAGGCTGAAGGTCGGAGACCGACCGATCGGCTATCCCATGGACCCGTCTACTCAGCAGGAAGCAGGTTCCGAATAGGTATCTGAACGACAAGTCCAATCTCCCAGCCCTTCGGCGCACTCAGCTACGCGTCGCTACGCGTCGGGGCTGCGCCCCTGTGCACACCTTTCGTGAAATGTCAGGATCGACGAGTAGAACTCGTCGATCCTCGGGATTGAGACACTAACTGACAGGAGGACACAATGGCCAAGTTCGACTCTGAGCATCTGCGGAACGTCGTGCTGCTATCGCACGGTGGCGCAGGAAAGACGACGATTTCAGAAGCGATGCTTTTTGCGGCCAACGGCACCTCCCGGTTGGGCAAGATCGACGACGGGACCACGATCTCTGATTATGAGCCCGAGGAACACAAGCGCGCGGGCAGTATACAGACCTCGATCATTCCTTGCGAATGGCGGAAGCACAAGATCAATGTGGTAGACACCCCGGGGTACGCCGACTTTCGTGGTGAAGTGATCTCTGGAATTCGAGTCGCCGATGGCGCAGTTATCGTGGTATCCGCGCCATCGGGTGTCGAGGTCGGGTCGCAGCAGATGTGGCACATGGCCGACCAGATGGCCCTCCCCCGGCTTATCTTTGTCAACAAAATGGACCGTGAGAACGCCAACTACGAGAGCGCCATAGCGTCCATTACCGAGACCTTCGGTCGTCAGTGTGTCGCACTACAGGTGCCTATCGGCGCCGAAGATAGTTTCACCGCCTCCTATGACCTCCTGGACCCAAACGCCGCTGTACCAGAAGGACTTGGTGACGCGGTGGAGTCGGCAAGAGAGGCCCTGACCGAACTAATCGCCGAGACCGATGATGAGCTAACGATGAAGTACCTGGAGGGCGAGGCCCTTACCCACGACGAACTTCTCCAGGGTCTCAAGCAAGGAGTGCTCTCCGGCACTATCGTCCCGGTGCTGTTCGGGGCTGCATTATCGGGTATCGGAGCGGAAGCGCTGCTGAGCGCGATCATTGACCTGGTACCCTCTCCCGCCGAAGCTCCGGACGCCGCCGCCGCAACCTCAGATGGCGAGATATCACTCTCTGCTCGAAACGGGTCGCCAATGGCGGCACTTGTATTCAAGACAGCAGCGGACCAGTTCGTGGGCAAGTTGTCGTACATACGGGTCTACAGTGGCGGCTTCAAAAGCGACAACCAGATATGGAACGCCAGCCGTGACGAGGCGGAGAGGGTGGGCCAGCTATATGTGGTGACAGGCAAGTCGCAGGAGTCGGTCGACGAGTTGGCGCCTGGAGACATTGGAGCGGTGTCCAAGCTTTCATCGGTGCTTACCGGGGACACGCTGAGTGAACGCGACACCCCGGTCAAGTTGCCGGGGCTGAAATTCCCGTCCCCGGTCCACTTCATGGCTGCCTATCCGAAGTCCAAGGCCGATCTGGACAAGATCACAAGCGCGCTCACGAAGATCACGGAGGAAGACCCCAGTCTGAATGTCGTCAGGGAACCGGATACTCTTGAGATGCTGCTGGGGGGGCTCGGTGACGTCCATGTCGACGTCGCGGTGGACAAGATGAGCCGGAAGTTCGGCGCCGAGATTGAACTTCAGGTACCAAAGGTCCCGTACATGGAGACGATTACAGGCACAGCGCGCGTCGAGTACCGCCATAAGAAGCAGTCAGGTGGCCACGGCCAGTTCGCGCATGTCCTGCTAGATGTCGAGCCGCTCACCAAGGGCGGCGGGTTCGAGTTCGTCGCCAAGGTAGTTGGCGGCTCCGTGCCCAGGGAATATATCCCCTCCGTCGAGAAGGGATGCAGACAGGCGCTGGCGGATGGCGCCCTCGGAGGCTACCCCGTCGTCGATGTGAAGGCCACGCTGTTCGATGGTAGCTTCCACACCGTGGACTCGTCCGGAGTCAGCTTTGAGATCGCAGGCAGCCACGCCCTCGCAGATGGGCTCAAGATGGCGTCTCCCGCCCTTCTGGAGCCTGTGATGCGGGCGGTGATTTCCATACCCGAAAGCGATGCCGGGGACGTGATGGGAGACCTGAACGGACGTCGTGCCAAGATTCTTGGCATGATGCCTGAGGATAACGGCATCACATTGATAGAAGCCGAGGTGCCTCAGGCTGAGATGCTACGCTACGCAACAGAGCTGCGATCTCAGACCCAGGGACGCGGAACGTTCACCATGGTATTTGACCACTACGATCAGGTGCCGGGACATCTGGTGCAGGCCATCGTCGATATCAAGGACAGGCAAGAGGCGGAGGCCGCTAAGGCGTAACCTAGGAGGGGCGGGGCGGACTTGCAGAGCGAACCTGGCTCATCGGCTTCCTAACCCATCTAGGCGCGCGCAGCGCCCCTAGGCGTTGGCGGACCAGATTGTGTGATAGTTGTCGCCGCTCAGGACGTCGGCAATCTCCGCTTTTTCCATTCGCCTGAGATCTCTCAGGAGCGCGTTGCACACGTCTTCGGGCGCGGTGTGTCCTGATGCGGCCAATCGGCCCACGATCCTGTCCCAGACACCGAGTGAGACCAGGCTTTCTATGTACCTCGGCCACGGGATAACCGTCAGACTCTCTATCCTTGGGAAGCCCTCCCGCAGTTTTCGAATACTGCGGATGCGCTCCTGGGGCGATCCAACCATGGGCAGGATGCACACGAGAGGCCCGTCGGCACTATTCGCCCGAGTGTCAATCACCAGCGCCTTGTTGAACTTGGGGAACGACAGAGACATGACCTCTGCGTGATCAACGCTATCGTTCACATCCCCTAGATCCAGAACAAAATCCCCGTCCATTAGGCGACCTCTCAAAACAGATGTTGGGTTCCGGTGGGGTTCGAGTCCCAGCACCCAGAACCGACCACCTATTTCAATTTCAAGACTTGACCAGTTCTCGGACGGTCTCGATAAACGCGGGCAGGATCTTTTCCCAATCCCCGACCACGCCGTAGGAGGCCTCCTTAAACATGTTCGCCTCACGGTCCCGGTTGACAGCCACGATGTTCTTCGCTCCCGAGCAACCTGCTATGTGCTGGCTCGCGCCCGAGATGCCGACGGTTATGTAGACGTTCGGCGTGATCGTCTTTCCGGTTAGGCCGATCTGGTGGTTGTAATCTACCCACCCCGCATCGCACGCTGCTCTCGACGCGCCGACGGCGCCGCCGAGGAGATCCGCGAGCTCGCCCAACTGTGCAAATGGCTCCGGTCCGCCCAGGCCTCTGCCCCCAGACACAACCACAGTGGCATCTTCGAGACGGACACCCTCACCGGCAGCCTCGACGGTCTCTACATGCCTGACTCTGATCATCGAGGGCTCGATGTCCACACTCAGTCGGACGATCTCGCCTTCCCTCGACTGGTCCGGCTCCAGGGGCTCGTAAACCTTCGCCCTCATGATAACGAACTGAGGCCCGCCCTCTCCGAAGGTGGCTGTCGCCACGGCGTTGCCGCCGTAGACCGGCCTCCGAACGATCACCTTACCGGTTCCCGCGTCGAGGGTGACCTCAATGCAGTCCTGGGCCAACCCAGCGTCAAGCCTGAAAGCGACCCTCGGACCGACGTCCCGGCCTAGATCTGACCTTCCAAGAAACACGATATCTGGGTCAATCTGCTTGCAGACCTGCTCCAAGGCCGTGACCTGCGCGTCCGTCCCGCCAGTGTCGAGAAGATCGTTCTCGACGAGCAAGACCTTGTCAGCGCCAACCGCTATGGCCTCGGCTGCCGGTTGATCGAGACCGGAACCAAAGAGTGCTACGGCCACATTACCGCCGAGCCCTCTCGCCGCCGAGATCATTTCCTCAGTCGCCGAATCCAGTGCGTCGCCATCAACTTCGCCTGCAACAAGTATTTCAACCATTGGTTTGCCTCGTCAATTGAGAATCTGGTCTGTTGTGACGCATTAACGCTTTCTATATCAAGCCACCACCGTCCCGTGTCTGATACGGGGAAGGAATGATCCTTCGACAGAGCTCAGGATCAGCGGGATTTAGCGTGTCCGGGCGAACGCGGGGACCGCGTTTCACCAATACGCCTTGTTTCAGGTGCTCTCTCAAATGAGCCCAGCCTCTCGCAGCCTGAGTGCCAGGAGTCGGCCTGAATCGGCCTCGTCCTCGCCTTCGATGAATTCGCAACTCCGGTCAGTGACAGGGACATCCAGGCCTGTGACCCGCACTCTCGGTTCGAGGGCTGGGGCGTCAATGCCCAGGTCTGCCGCGTTCAATACTGTGGGGGTCTTGCGCCCCGCAGCCATAATGCCTCGGAGAGTCGCGTATCTTGGCTCCCCGAGCTCGTTGCTTACTGTAACGAGCGCTGGAAGGTCCGCCTCAACAACCTCGTAGCCGTCGGAAAGTACTCGCTGAACGACAACTCCGCTATCCACTACCTCCACGTTCTGAGCCATCGTGAGGCAAGGAAGTCCCAGTAGCTCGGCTATCCCGAGTGGTACCTGGCCATTATCCCAGTCCGATGCCTGACGGCCACAGATAACCATGTCGAATCTGTCAATTTTCCTGATCGCCTCGGCCAATACACGGGCCGTTGCGAAGGAGTCTAGATCATCGAATGCCTCGTCCTGGGCCAGCACGAGACTATCCGCTCCCATCGAAAGGGGTTTTTTCATGACGTCCATCACAAAGTTGGCGCCTACGGACAGAATTGTGATGGTTCCGCCTTGAGCGTCTTTGATCTTCAGGGCCGCCTCGACGGCGGTGTCGTCGAAGCCGTTCACTACGGGCGGGATGCCTGGGGCCTCTTGCACCCGGTTGACATCGGGGTCTATCTGAAACGCCGAAGCCGGCGTCTCTGGGTCCATAACCTGCTTAACGCAGACAATCATATCGACCTCCATCCCCACCTCCTTGATTCATTATTCATTCCGACGTTTCCACTCCGCCTACAACCTGGCTTCTCTATCCCCTAGTTAGAGAACCCACCAAAACGCCCTCGTATGCCACGGGCACAATGGCACAAATTTTTGGGGAATCTGGTTTAGCGGGATTCCATTAAATCAGATTGTGACGCGCCCCGGAAAATCCCGGAACGACGCTTGCAACGTGTCGTCTGAAGCCTAGTGGCCAATCCTCATACGAAATCCGTGGCGAATATAGTACCAGACCCGAGGTCAGTCAATACGCAATATAGTACGGCTCCGCCGAGTATTTACATACTATGATTCGGGACAAGTTCGAATTAATTCCGGAAAAAGTATTGTTTAAGCTCTTGACAATTATATATCCGATGTATTAAAAACAACACGTGCTTTGGGGGAAGCACGGATTGTTCCGTCGGAGGGTGCGCACTCACCCTCACGTTGATCGACGTTGATCGGCACCTATTCTCAGCAGCCCGCCGTGATCTTCGCGACCACGGGGGCCGAATGGTCGCTGGCTCGATGGCGAGATGATGTCCATCTCGTGTCAATCCTTGTATCACTCCGGGCAACGCTGTTTTGGGGGGCCCCTATGGTTATTGCGTATGTTTCTCCACCAGTCGTATCGCCGCGTCCCGAAAAAGAGTCAGTCCAATGCCAAAGGTGCACGTCGCCACTGGTTATGGGTTATGACGAGCCGCAGTGCCTCACTTGTGGCTACGCCGACTACACCCACAGCCGGGACATCGTCCCTCGGTGGGCTCGCAACAGCATCGTAAGCGCCGCAACGCGCTACGTTGTCAGGTACGTCGGAGATGCCATGAACTTGGCTGACCAGCTCACTCACGTGCGTCTCGTCCGGCACAACAACCGTGCCATATTCGACGTGACGTGCCCGTTCTGCGAAGGGTCGATGGAAGAGTCGTCCCTGTCCGGCAAGCGCCCAGAGGCGCGAGAGCAAAGGTTCAAGTGCGAGGTTGGCCACAGAGTTTCTCTGATCCCGCGCAAGAACGGTATGCTAGGCTGGCGCTAGCCGCCGCCGCTACAAGCGGGTTTTGTGGGGTTCTGCTGCAGGGCAGGTGTAACTTTTTGTGGGTTAATGAATGATGCCCCGGAGATAGAACCGCAGCGTGGAGAGGGTATTCTCGCGCCGCTGGCGGGTGAGCAGGAATGACTACAATCGCCGAAAAGCGGGACCAGGACCGGGACGCGGTCGTGTTCATATGCGACTTTTCGCCACCCCGGGGATCCGATCCTGCCCTGCTAGAAGGCGCCCAACAGATCGGGGCAGACTTCATCTCGGTCGCCTACAACCCCGGCAAGTCGACGAGGGTCAACTCGACCTTGGCCGCAGGCTGGATTCAGGCGAACGCCGCGCAAGATGTACTGTTCGCCCTAGCGACACGGGACATGAACAAGGTGGCTGCCGAGAGCCTACTACTTGGCGCGGACCTCATGGGACTGCAGAACGTCCTTGTCGTCGAAGGTGACCCCTTCACCGAGAAGGAGTTGACGTCTGTTAAGTCTGTCAACGACTTTAAGCCGACAGAACTACTGGGCGCAATCGGTTCGATGAACCAGGGCCTCGACTATCAGGGACGCAAGCTGCGATCACCTACCAGACTCTGCGCCGGTGCAGCTATAGACCTCTCTCACGACCTCGATCGAGAAACCAGGCTCACGCGGAGTAAGGCCGAATCGAGGGCCGCGTTCTTCCTCATGCAACCGATCTTCGATCCCGGGCGTTTTTCAGATTTTCTCGAAGTGTATGAGCGCGCCTACGGAGAAGCCCTGGAACCACCCATTTTTTGTGGCCTGCAGGTAATGGCGTCAGACAGCATCGTGTTTGGAGATATCCCTGGCTGGGTCACAGATGATCTGTCCCGCGGCCGGACCGGCGAGGATATAGCGTCTAAGCTCCTGGACGACTTTGTTTCCGCGGGCATCCGATCGATCTACCTAGTACCGCCGATCATGAAGGGCGGTCGCCGAGACTACGAGGCCGCCGCCAGCGTCATACAGTCGTACCGGGGATAGTTCCTGGCGGCAACGGCTAGTCCCTTTTCCGACCGCTCCCAACCTTCCGTCCCACCACCTCGGCGATGCACACCCAGTCCTCAGATCGTGTCCGAAGCGGCTGTGCCGCTTCCAAGAGCTCACTCAGCTACGTTCGAACGAATTCCTGCGTGGCAATCAATCTTGGATGTACGAATACAATTCGTTTTTATACCCTAAACTGCCCGCATTCAAAAGACACACCTCTCCTTGTTATGAGTGCGAGGGCTCAGGCCCTCGCACTCATTTTGCGTTCTAACCTCAATGGCCGGACCAACCCAAGTGAGTTGTGTATGAACAGTCACTCTGACATCGCCAACCGTATTCTAGCAACCTTGGCATCGTGTCCGTCGCTCGATTCGCATTCGTCAGATAAGGTCCGTAGTCCCCGACAGAATAGTTGCACTTTTGTGTGGGTGGCTACGACCACATTGGCTGAGAGTGAAACGCGGCCCGCTCCCGGTGTGGACGTATGAAACATAGGGGCTGACCACATTAAGCCCGGGCAAGATGCGGGATACGATGGCACATGGGAGCACCGGATCCTGTGTCAGGACATCTGTCCTGGGTATAGCCCGGTGACTCCCGCCAAACCCCGTCACACGAGGTGCCGCATGATCTACTTCAAATCGTGCCAGAGATGCTCCGGGGACCGATCGCTTGAGCAAGACATGTATGGCTGGTATGTCATCTGTCTAGGCTGCGAGTTTGTCACCTATCCAGACATAGTGGGAAAAAAGAAGCCGGTAGTTGCATCAAGACGCACTGCCTGAGTCTAGTCAGCTTTCGCCTGATTCTGGAGTTCGTACAGGGCGGTAATCGCCTCCAGAGGAGTCATCGACGCGATGTCCAGACCCAGCAGGCCTGAGATGGCTGGATGGGTTGTGGATAGAAGGGGGAGTTGCAACGGCCTTGCGCCGTCCCCAGGACCGGGTTTCCCTACGCTCTTGTCCTCTTGTTCTCTCGACTCAGATGCACCACTTTCGAGGTCGCTCAGCACCTCCCAGGCCCTGTTG
>JASLXL010000231.1 GCA_030740335.1 SAR202 cluster bacterium
GCCGCGCTGCATGTCCACTAGCGGGAGTTCGTGGGTGACCATTTGACCGAGATCTACGCTACCGGACGCCATCAACTCGATGGCGAGCTCGAAGTCGTGCCGTCCGTCCATGACACTGTAGCACGACGAGAAAATGAAGGACTGCTCCTTCAGCAGTGGCGGAAGCCAGTCGAGGGTGATGGGGGCATGGAAGCCTCCAAGTACCACGATTCTGCCCTGTACACGGGTCACATCTACGGCCTGCCGTAGTGTGGCGTTCGTCCGTCCACCCACAGTCTCAAGCGTGAGATCGGCGCCACGGCCCTCGGTTACCTCCATGAGTGCATCTTGAAGTGCGTCGCCCTCTGGCGTGACTGCGATGTTGGCGCCGAGTTTGCGGGCCATGTCTGCCTGGTGAGGGTGTCGGGCGGTGACCAGGATGCGGCCTGCGCCCATTGCCTTGGCAGCCGCGACGGCGGTAAGGCCGATGTTGCCTGTACCCAGGATTGCCACGGTCTCCCCCGACTTTAGGCCGCCCCGTCTCATGCCGTGGATCGAAACCGCTAGCGGTTCTACGAGTGCGCCCTCGTGCCAGGATAGATTTTCGGGGAGAGGGAAACACCCGGCAGCCAGCCTTGTCATATATTGGGCGAAAGCCCCACCGCTTTCGGGTGTCCTGTCCACGCAGGAGCGGTACTGGCCGGTTCGGCAGTACCAGCATTGTTGGCAGGCACGTCCGAACCCGATAGTGTCTATCGCGACACGTCGGCCTACTGCAGTAGGGTCGACTCCATCGCCGACGGCGACGATTTCGCCAGTAACTTCGTGGCCGGCGGGCATGGTGTCGGCGTCCGTGCGACCGGCATTCATGAGCAGGTCTGAGCCGCAGATGCCGGCGGCTCGGACGCTTACCAGTGCCTCGCCGGGTCCGGCGACTGGCGCTGGAATCTGAGAAATTTTCATGGATCCGGCACCGTCGTATAGTGCGGCTGTCATTGTGCTCATGTCTGTGCTCCTCTGGCTTGCCGAGGTGGGATGTGTCTGGTGCGGCTACGGCAGCCTATACTGCGGGTTGCTTTAAGGTCAAGGTGGGATCTATGGGAGTCGTCGAGTCGGCTAGTGCGCTATCGCAGACCGTTTTTCTTTTCTCCACCCCACCAAAAAAATAGGAAATAGGGGATTGTTTTATGAGGAACACCCTCATACGCTCGGCCATCCGGCTAGCTCAGGACAGGCGACGGACTTCCGCCCCTTTGCACACCCCGTTCAGTCGGCCGAAGCGAGGAACAAGTCCTCGATAGCCTACACAGAAGGCAAAGGAATTGTGCGCAAACGGCACTTGACGATCGGTAGGTCAGTGCTTCGTGATAGGCTCAAGGGATGCCTTTATTAGGGAGGCGACACCTATGGGTACCTCGTTTAGATGACTTGAACGAGGGTCTTTCTCCCATATTCGGCTTCGCGATATATGAGTGAGTGTTAGGTGAGGGCTACGTGATGATCCTCTGTAGATGGGCTTGTGTGGTCAACATATACTAGCCAGACGGCTCGAGCGGAGTGAGATCGAGTGTCTTGTCAGTTGGATGGGTAGTGCTTTAGGCGAACACTTGAACAGGGGCGGCTAACGTCTTACCTTGGTGCTGGAATGGAGATAGGAGATAGCTTGTGGCTGGAACGCTGACATTTGGGGTAGTTGACCAGTCTCCTTTGCGGGAGGGGGGCACCGCCGCGGACGCGCTTTCTGAGTCGGTGAGGCTGGCACGGGCTGCAGAGGCGGCAGGCTACTCTCGCTACTGGGTAGCGGAGCACCACAACGCCGGCTCGTGGGCCGGGACGAGCCCGGAGCTGCTCATCGGGCAGATTGCCGCCGGGACCGCCAGCATCAGGGTTGGCAGTGGCGGTGTCATGCTGTCCCACTACTCCGCGCTGAAGGTGGCTGAGCAGTTCCGGGTGCTGGATGCGTTTTACCCCGGGCGGATCGATCTTGGCATCGGACGTGCTCCGGGGAGCGACCAGGTGACGGCCGCTGCTCTGGTGTATCCCCGGCTACGGGCCAACATCGACACGTACGCTCCGCAGGTGATGGATCTGCTGGGCTTCTTGGACGGAGGTTTCAAGGACGGGCATCCCTTTCTAGGCGTCAAGGCCTTCGCCGGTCCGGTTCCAGAGACGACGCCAGAGGTGTGGCTCCTCGGATCCAGCGATTTCAGCGCCCGTCTCGCCGGGGTTCTGGGACTGCCTTTCGCGTTCGCGGATTTTTTCGGGAACGTGCCTCATGGGCCCATTGTCGCGGACCTGTATCGCAAGGAATTCAGGCCGTCTTCGTACCTGGATGCGCCGAGGCTCAGCGTTGCTGTTCAGGCGATATGCGCGCCGACGGAGGAGGAGGCGATATTCCTGGGCGGGAGCCGCAATATCAACAAGCTGGGCGTGCGACCAGGCCAACCGCCTCGTCGAGGCCTGATTTCACCTGAGGCGGCTGCGGAATATCCCCTCAACGATGATGAGCGCCGGCAACTGGAGTCTCTGAAGAGCGGATATATCGACGGCGATCCGGCTCAGGTGCGAGACAGGCTACTAGAGGTGGCGGAGGAATACGGAGCAGACGAGGTGGGCATCGTGTCCAACTGCTACGCTATTACAGTGCGAATCAGGTCGTACGAACTGATCGCAAAGGCGCTGGGCATCGCGGGGTAGGACGGAGGGCTGATTTGCTATGATCGTGGAGTGTGGCCGAATGATCGAAGGCGAGCGTCTGGACAACTATGGAGTTAGGACCGGTGTCGAGATAGTCGTTGTGGAGGATTTTCGGCGCTTTTTGGAGCGTGGTGGCGAGGCTGCGCGCAGTCGGCTATTTTTTCCGATGGAGGTCGCTGGGGCGGATGTCGAGAGTCTGGCTGGGATGTTTGCAGCGAAGGAGGCGGCATTCAAGGCTCTGGAGTTGCCACTGAGGGACTGGCATGTCCTGGAAATAGGGCACGAGCCCAGCGGGAGGTCGTAGGCAGCGCTTGGCCCTGACTATGACTCTGTGATGTTGTCGATATCGATCTGAGCATTAGCCACTCGGGGGGTATTGCCGTCGCCTCGGTTGTTGTTCTCGTACAACTTTAAAATAAAGGAAACCAAGCATGAACGAGCCGTGGTTCTATGTAGTGTGGGCGATCGGAGCCTATCTGGTGGGCTCCGTATCTATAGGAGATGTTGTTGCGCGGGTCTCCGGCGTGGATATCCGCAGCGTGGGGTCCGGGAACCCCGGCACAGCCAACGTCTACCGGCAGGTCGGCCCAAGGTCCGCAGCCGCAGTGTTCGTGTTTGATTTGGCAAAGGGGGCGGCAGCTACTGTGCCCCTCTACTTCCTAGACCTATCTGAGTGGGCCAGGATGCTTGGTGCGGGCGCCGTATTAGCGGGCCACTTCTTCCCGTTGTTTTGGGGATTCAAGGGCGGTACAGGGATGATGGTTGGGGTAGGGGCTACGATAGGATTTCTTCCGCTAGGCGCTGTGATTGCCGTGCCATTTGGTGCGGCTTATGCCATGCGCACGAAGGACATGGCGCGGGCCGGTGTCGCGTTTTTATTGGTGACACTTATCGCGGGCGCCATGGTGTATCAATCGGTCTTTGACGCTGTTGCCGTTGTTCTGATCACGTTGGCCGTGGGTGTCAAGTCATATTTGCAGTACGACCACTGGCGGCAGTCGACCTGACGGTTGTATTAAGACAGAAGAGGGTACTTGACCTGCCCACCGACTCCTGGATGGTTTTCTATATTTGGGTAAATCTCCCAAACTCCTTGTCGGCCTAGTTCCTCCGGTGCTACTCTACAACGCCAAGTCGCCGTAAGGACGCCAGCAATTGGGCCGTGGTGTCTACTGTGTAGTTGATCAACTCTGCGGTCCAAACGACAGCGAGGTCGGCTTCGACGGAGCTTCCGAGTTTCACGCGGCTATCTCCCGAATGGTTGCGCTGCGTCGGCTTCGCTCAGATTCACTTGCCATCAAAATTACAGGACAGAACTGTTCATGACACTTTCAGGAAACCAGAGGTTTGGTTTCGTCCCCGCGCCGCTACTGCATTGGTGAGAACGGGGCAGGCATTAGGAGCTTGGTGCGTTGCCGGATGATGGGCGCGGAGTTTGGTGGCGGCCATACGCCCTTCTCTCGCGTCTCGGCGCGGATCCTTATGCGATCCTCGAAACTTGGGTAGGCCCACATATGGACGAAGTTGTCGAGCCCGCCGATCTCTTTGTACCAGCATCCAGCCATCGGTGAGTACTCCTGCCGGGCCGCGAGCCGCTCACCCCAACTCTCAAGTACCTCGGGGATGTCCTCGGCAGAATATGTGTACATACGCATCTCGTAGATCGGGCCGATGTTGCGCTCGCCGATGGCCGGTGCAAAGGGGGCGGGCGTGTAGATTTCCGAGACCATGCTCTCTATCAAATCGCCTGTGTCCGGAGGCCATATGCCTGAGGCGTCGGCCCGGGACCGGACCTGTTTGCGGTGCTCCAGGCTGTCGTAGGGCCAGATCGCGACGACCTCGTTGGGGTTGCCGACCTCAGTCGCCCAGTGGCCGCCCAGGGGCGATAGCTTTGCGCGTTCAGGCAGTTTGTCGCCGAAACGCTTGCGGTATTCGGGCACCATCTTGTGTTTGAGATTGTATGTGCGAATCTCGTGGATCATAGTGTCACTCCTGCTCGGTTGTTCTAATAGGGCTAGGTACTTAGCCGACGTGGAGGCTGTTTACGTCTCGGTAATGGTATTGCAGTGGCTACCTGGCTGCAAACAGGGTTTCTAGACGGGGCGTGCGTGGGCTACGGTGAGGTTCAAAGACGCCGTAAAGGGTATAACGCAGGTACCATGGGATATCGGAGAGGGTGAGCGCGACTACGCGCCGATGGATGAGAGGGAATAGGATTGCACCAGACACCCTCTACCCTGGAATGGAAATGTCTTATTGTGAGGATGTCCCTCACAAACCCGGTCTTCCGGCGGTCTCAGGACAGGAGACGTGGCTACGCCCCTCTGAATGCCCTTGGAAAAGCGCGCTCGCTCTGCGGTGAGGGATTCGGGACCGCTGGCGACACGCTGAACTTGGCACTTGTATACCTCTGGATGCCTTGCGCAGTTTACTGCCCTCCCAATACGGTATTCCTACGATCCGCTTACCTGCCATCAATGTTGTCCGATGGCCTAGTGCGCGGCCACACGGCCATCGAGTACAGGAGGCCCGAGTTGAGTGTTACCACAAGACGACCGATACCATGGCTTTTGGGAGGCTCCTACTATAGGACGCTGCCGCGAGCGGACCACCCTCAGCCACCTGACGTCAGGCTCCGCAAGAGTGTCGTGTCACTGTTTGTCGAGGACGATGAAGCTACCGATACCCCCGATGGCAAGGTACTGGTAGGCACGGCGTTTGCTGTGTCGGTGGAGGCGGGAGAGGGTGAGGCATTCAACTACCTCGTCTCGACTCGCGAAGTGGTTCGCCGTAGTATCAAATTCAATCGCATATATGTCCGCTACCTTCTTGCGGACGGCGGCTACGTCGATACCCCGACCATTCCATATGACGATTGGTATCCGCATCCGGACCCCAGGAGCGACATCGCTGTACATCCATTGATGGAGACTCCACCGGATGTTCAGTTGCAGCCTTTGCCAATGTCGATGCTAACTTCAGACCAGGAAGCCAAGTCGCTGGGCGTGGAGCCCGGAGACCGGCTGCTATCTGTGGGCCAGTTCCAACCCCACCCGGAGCGTTCGGGGCCACGACCTGTGATTAGTCACGGCAGCGTCTATCTGATGCCGCAGCTCGTCGCGACACGAGTATTAGGACCCGATTCGACGCCGATGGAGGTCGAGGGATACCTGACGGAGTGGCGCGTGTGGGGCGGTGGCGCCGGTTCGCCGGTATTCCGTCGTTCGCCTCAGGGTGATATGGTCCTGCTAGGAATGGTGCATAGTCACGTGCACGCTAAGGATCCTGAGGCGATGGGGGAGGCGTTGCTCGATGGGCAGCTAAATGAGGAATTTGGCATCGCCGTGGTTGTATCGGCACAGAAGGTCCGGGAGGTTCTGGAGGCGGGACCGATCGCTGAAGCACGGGAGCAGGCCGCTGAGACGCGCATGGTAGAGAAGATCAAACGAGAGCGAAACGAGGCGATTGACGGGCTGGCAGTAGCTTAGGACAGAGACTGAGAAAGCAGGGTTTGGTGACGAGGTTTGGGGTCAGGATGCATATTCATTCTGTCCAGTACACTGTACCCTGTAGCCCAAACCTTTTTTGATTCCCTTGGAGGTGTGCTATGAGCGGAGTGAAGGAGATGCTCGGAACGATGCGTGAGCGGCGAGCAAAGACCCTGGAGCAGGTCCTGTCGGTTCCTGAGGAGCGGATGCTTGCGCCGGCGAAGTATGGTGATAGAGACGTGAACGTCCGGTTCATGTTTTATCGGCTCGTCACTCACCAGATCGAGCACACGATCCATCTGACCAAGACGCTGAACGCGCTGGGCATCACCCAGGGCGAGGCAGGGTTGATCCTCAAGAGCTTGCAGGTGGCCAGTGGAGAGCTTGAGGGGTTGATGGTTGGGCTCACAGACGAGGATCTGGACCGGTCGCCTGGAGAGGGTGACTGGACGTTGCGCGAGGTTTTGGAGCACATTCTCAGTGCCGAGAAGTCATACTCGAACCGGATCGATGAGGCGCTGGTGTAGGGGCTGTTGGGCTATTTCGACTCGTAGGCCATTCCGAAGAAAAAAAAGAAATAAACCAATGTATAGGTGAGGGACATGCAAAGGCGCTACGCCCCTCTGCATGTCCCTTATGACGATGTCCATACAACCCCCGGCGGATGATCATTGCCACGGGATGCCTGTTACAGCCCAATATAGCGCGCCCAGCGCCTACTCGAGCCAGAAGGAATACAGACGGGCCTGGTTCAGGATGAATCGAGCCCGTACTGGTTTGTCGAAGTTCGGACTGGGGCTGCCCTCCCAGCGTAGTTTTACTTTCACGTGGTCTCCGCTTACAGGCACCGTTTCGTTGCGACCGTAACCGGGCAGCGCGTCGAGGGTGTCCGGTCCGCCCGGATAGGCTGCGGGCTCTGCCGGTACGCGGGTATCGGCTTCCACGATTTCGACACGAATGTCACCCCATTTTGCGTCCACGTTGACGTACATGTCCTCGCCATGGAACATAAAGGGCTTGGTCAGGACTCGGCCCACCTCTTCGGCATCCAGTGACACGAAGCCATCCAGCCTCAGGATCGCCAGATTCAATGCACCGATGTCCTCGAATACTGCCGTATCTATGTCCAGCCTGAACAGTTCCTTGTTGCGGTTGTATTTTTCGTACAGGTCTTTGTAGCCTGGGATGCGGTAGCCGTTGTAGTAGATCCAGATTTCGTCGTCTCTCACGATTGGGGCTCCGCAGATGGATATCCCGCTGGTGTCGTACGTCACACCATCCCAGGGCGCGATGCCCAGGAATACCTCTCTGTCGGCGACCCTCTCCCAGTTGTAGAGGTCCCGCGACACCGCAAGCTCGGGTTGGTTGATGCGGGTGTAGTTGGTGCGCGGCGCGGGGATCGCACCGAAGGGGTTGAAGAGGTTGGGGAAGCCGATGTACATGCCCTCGTATGCCATCAAGGGCATCAGGTATGTTTCGGCGATGTAGTTTTCACCGTCGACGATCGGTGGAGTGAAGTAGGCAGGGTTCTCGACGATCTCACGCACCCGATCCCGTCCATTCTTCCAGTCGATTTCGTCTGCGTGTAGGACGAGTTTGGCTTCGGAGAAGGTGTTGAAATCTTTGCTGGTGGTGACCCAGACCGAGCGCCCCCAGTTCGTGCGGTGCTTGACGGTGGCGACGAACTGCTCGTTGTAGGGGTCGTACATGAACTTCGAGGTATCCTGGCTGGGGACGGGCGGCACGTCGAGCATGTCCCATTGGAAGCCGTCGGGTGATACGCCCAGGTAGCGGTGTTTGGAATTGAACAGGCCCTTGTAGCGTCGGGCCGGATCAGGGTCTCGTTCGTCACGCAGGATGTGGTACAGGCCCATGCCTTCGGGGTCGAGGGCGATGTTGTTGTCCTTTGATCCGTGCCACTCGTAGCGGCCAAGCGAGGGTTTGTCCCAATTTACGCCGTCCTGGGAGGTGGCGTAGTGGTTCATGTATGCGTCGGTCTCAGAGTAGTGGCCGTTGTACCACCATTCCCACAGATCCTTGTCCTGGTTCCATATGGGCACCGACCAGGATGCCACGCGGACCTGTCCAATTGCGTGGTCGCGTCTCATGACTGCGCCCTTGCGCGTGGGCTTGTGCATGTTTCGCTTTATTGCGAAGGTGCGTTCAATGGCGTGATCGTCGAGGAATAGCTGCTTGTGGGCCTTAGGATCGATGATATGGGATTCCATCCAGGTTCTCCGCGCATCGGAATTTCGAGCTGACATGGCGTTAGGAGAGTATGGCAGCATCCGACACATTATGCGAGGGTCAGGTCAGGGCTCCTTTGATCGCAGCACGGACCCATTCCCTTTCGGGCACGCCACGCAGGCCTTCCGAGGTCATGTATAGACGACATCGTGGGGAGCAGTCGTCGCAGGGGACCTATCCAGACTCCACGACATGTCGAAGGCACCGCTCCAGTTGGCCTTGGCTCTGTTCAGCCAGGCGAACTCGACCGCGTCTCTTTTCAGGGTCACCTCGGAGTCGGTTAGCCAGGCGTGGGGAGCGGAGAGGTCGGGCACATAGAGATACCCGCTGGTGGTGAAGCTAATTATCGCGCCCTCTTTGGTCTATATGGTGCCTGCGAACGCCGCGGTGCACCTCGTTGGTGCCTGGTCCTCGTATAGGTCCCACTGCACGGCTCCACTGGGGCGGTCTCCCTCGGCTCGCACGGTACCGCTGCCGATGTAGTGCCCTGGCTTTCCGTGGTTGTTGGATCGTTGGGAACATGAAGCGTCATATTGCAGATCAAGGGTGAAGAGCAGCTCGGTCGCGCGTGATTTTGGGGTGGGTGTGGTCATGGTCATGTCCTCCGGGGCTCATGGGGCCTGCGGCCCGCCTGCCTGGGTCTTTACACTATGATGCGGTGGGCGCGTTCTATGGTGCGTGGTCTGGGCGTGGGAGGTTCGTGTACATACCTCGCCGTGGGTAGTATCTTAGGCGGGCAGGGTCCGGTGTTCAGACGAACCGACTGTTGCATGGCTGCAATTGGAGAGTCCATTGAAATTCGGGATTGATGCTGCAAACTTCGGCGACTACTCTGACCCTTCCACGTTGTCGGACCTGGCGTACGAGGCGGAGGAGTCCGGCTGGGACGGTTTCTTTGTGTTCGATCATATTCTGCCTCCCGACGAGGGAATGGAACTTCACGATCCGTGGGTTGTCCTGGCTGCGATTGCCATGCGGACAACCACCATTCGAATCGGCCCGATGGTCACGCCTGTCCCGAGGCGTCGGCCCTGGAAGCTCGCGCGAGAGACGGTGTCGTTGGATCGGCTTTCCGGTGGACGGCTGACCCTATCTGTCGGGATCGGAGGACCATCTGAACGCGAATTTGGGAGTTTTGGTGAGACGCTGGATGCGAGGCTACGGAGCGAAATGTTGGACGAAGGACTGGAGGTTCTTGAGCGGTTGTGGAGTGGCGTGCCGTCTAACTACGAGGGGGCGCACTATCGTCTCAAGGATGTGGAGTTTGCTCCTGAGCCTGTGCAGTCTCCGAGGATTCCCGTTTGGGTCGGGGCCAAGTGGTGCAACAAGAGACCGCTACGTCGATCGGCTCGATGGGACGGTGTGTTTCCGATACCCCATGGAGTCGAGACGATTACTCCGGAGGATCTTCGAACCGTGGTGGATTATGTCAGGGAACACCGGGATTCGGCCGAGAATTTTGATGTGGTATTGGCGGACCACGATGGCAGCAGGAGTCCGGAGAATATGGCGGCGTATGAGCAAGCGGGGCTCACGTGGTGGGTCCAGCGAATCCATAGTCCGTGGGCCGAATCGTTGGATGAGGCGCGAGCCCTGATTCTGGGAGGTCCGCCCGCACTGTAATTGAATTGGTCGTGTACATCGGGTCTGGAGCGTAGTATCGTAGGTTGGCGGCGAATCTTGTACCCAATCACTTGGAGGAACATACAGTGACAGCAAGCGAACGACCTTTCATTGTCGGAGCTATTTTCTCGGCGCAGCATGGTCACATTCGAGGTCATTTGAGAACCCTCAACGAGCTTGATGAGGTTTCTGAGATTCACCTGTGCGCTATCGAAGGGGGAGAGTTGGAGGAGATTTCCGAGATATCGCCAAAGGTGAAATCCGGCACGCGGAACCTGGACGAATTCCTGGCGAGGGAAGATATCGAATTTGTGGTGGTTACGGCGCGTAACGACATTAGCGCGGACGTTTTGCAGAAGTGCGTTGATGCGGGCAAGCATTTCATCTTTGAGAAGCCGGGCGCCATGAACGCGCAGGAGCTACGGGCCGTGGCCGAGTCGGCAAAGGCGAACAATATCACGACCGGTGTCGTTTTCCAGAACCGATGGACTCCCTCGAACAAAGAGGTGAAGCAGGCGCGTATCGATGGCGCATTTGGTCGGGTGATGACTGTAGAGACTCGACTGGCCACGTCTCAGGTAAGATTCCGGCGGCCCACCACGTGGATGTTCAAGAAGGCTACCGGTGGAACGGGCATCCTGGCTTGGCTAGGTTGCCACCATATCGACATGGTCTGCTACCTGCTGGACGACAAGATCGTCGAGGTGTCGGCTATGCTGGGGACCCAGAGCCCGGAGCCCATCGAGGTGGAAGACACTGCGTTCCTTTCAGTGCGATTTGCAGGAGGCGCGATGGGGACGATCCACTCTGGCTATCACCTGGCGGGACCGATGCCGGACGGTATGGGTGGCTCCAACGACTCATTCGTCGCCGTGCGCGGGACCAATGGGTACGCACGTGTAGATGCTACACGTGGGGACGCCTATGGCTTGTACAGCGACGCTCCCGGTTGGGCGTCGGGTGGGTATCGCGAGAAGGTGTTCAGTTTGCCGGATTCACCAGCGTACGGTGGCGCAGCGGGCGAGGAC
>JASLXL010000232.1 GCA_030740335.1 SAR202 cluster bacterium
AGGGCCCTGGGCACCGGTTCGGTCAGTACGTTTCCAATATTGGTCAGCTGACCGGTGGAGGCGTCGACCGAGTAGCAGGCGATACTGTTGTGTCCCCGGTTTGGGGCGTACAGGAATTCGCCTGATGGAGCGATCTGAATCTGCGCGCAGGTGTTCTCCCCTGTGTAGCCGGTCGGTAGTGTTGAAATGGTCTGCTTGGCAGTCAGTATCCCTGCAGATGGATCGAGGTCGTACGCCGTGACACTCGATCCCTGTTCATTGGAGAAATAGGCCATGTCCAGAGTCGGGTGGTAGCAGTAGTGTCGCGGTCCCGCTTCGTTCTCCGGCGTTACATGGGCCGGAGAGTTGGGCGTGAGCTTTCCGGTACTGTCATCGAAATTGAACTGGTAGATTGAATTAGGTCCTGTGTCGCCGGCGATGTGGGGCACAAAGGCGAATCGGTTGGATCGATCTGTGTGGATGGAGTGGGCTCCGGGAGCAGTAGGAAGCCATTGGACCGGCGGGTCAACAGCAACCCCATCGGATCCGATGCGATGGATGGCCGCAGCGCCGGCCCCGTAGTAGGCGGAGAGCAGATACCTGCCGGTATGGTCTGTGGCCAGAAAGCAGGGGTCGGAATTGAGGGGAATTTCCCCGATTTCGGACAAGCTGTGATCTGTAGGGTCGATGCGGAATGTCATCAGTTCGTTGGTTGTGCGGCACCCGACGTACAGGAATTTTCGCTCTGGATCTACCGCCAGCGGAGCCGGACGGCCAGAGGTGGGGACATCGCCGCTATGGGTAATGCGGCCTGAGGTGCCGTCTACATCGAAGGCGGCTATTCTGTTTTCTTCCGAAATGGAAACGTACATCCGGTTAGCCATGGTTGCTCCTTTAGCTAGTTAATCGAGTCCGCGGAGAGATCCTTACCTGACCTCAAAGGCGACTGATAGGTTCGTGACGGTGATTGTGCGGACAATCTCAACGGATTCGGCAGACGATGGGCCGTCATCGACCGATTCTCCACAGCTGGCTGTTAGCATTGCCATGGCTGAGAGGACCAGAACAGCAGGGCCACGAGACGTTTCGGAAGCATCAATCAAGCTTAACAGGTGATGGTGCCTATCCACTGGTGTGAGCCGCCATTTTCGGTATTCAGGTCGGGACATGACTGTGTTAAAACATCAGAACGACGTTCGGCGTATGCACAGGCTGGCTGGAATGCGCGGCCATGTGAGATGATGCTCCACACTAATCTTGAGGCCAGCGCATATCCACTCGCGCCCGAACGTAAAAGGGGGGGAGGGAACGTTGTCGGATTCCTACATTATCAGTCGAGTGATCCGGGCCACGCCGAAGCGGTTGTTCGAGGCCTGGCTCGACAGTCGAGAGCACAGTGACATAACGGGCCTAGTCGCCATCGTGGACCCTGCGGTCGGTGGGATTATCAACGCGCTCGACGGGCTGATTGCAGGCACCAATATACAGGTAGAGCCGTACCATCGAATCGTTCAGGTGTGGGAAGTCGCGTCTACTGATGTCGCGTCTTTCAAATCTCGCGTGGAAATTGTGCTGTCTACGCTCATGGGGGAGGGTGCGATAGCCAATGCCCACGATGACGGCACAACCATCACTGTGACCCACTCGAAGCTGTCGACCGGCCAGTCTCTATTCAGTCCAGAATGGTGGGAACAGACCTACTTCGGTAGAATGGACAAATACTTCTCCAGGAACAGGAACGGGTTCGTGCATCCCGCGCACCAGAGGGAGCCGAAGTAAAATGGCTGACATGATCCGGTTCAGCGAACACCTCATTGAAGACGGGTTCGCCTACTGCTATGCGATATCTGCCGTTGACCTTACGGGCAACGGTAGCCTGGACCTCGTGGTCCCGGACACCAATGTCGGCCTCTACTGGTTCGAGAATGACGGCAACGGCTCGTTTACACGACACACGATCCAGAACCGCGTAGGCCAATGGCTGGAGCGGCACGCCGTCGCCGACATCAATGGCGATGGCAAACCTGAGATCGTTTTTGTAGACAACATCAACGGATGTCTCATCTATTTTACGTATGAGGGCAACCCGCGCGACAGTGCCTCGTGGAACTACAGATACATCACAGAAGGCGAACTGCCCGGGGCATATGACGTTACGATCGCAGACCTTACCGGCAACGGCAACCTGGATGTGGCGACCTCGGACTGGCGAATCGGGAACTCGTTTGCATGGTTCGAAAATCGCGGCGAGTCCTGGAACAAGCACGTGATCGAGGAAGGAGCCGACGAATCGCGCACTATTGAGGCTGCAGATTTCAACGGGGATGGGCGTCCAGATCTGTTGGCGGGGGCACGAGTTGGAGGCGAGATAATTTGGTACAAGAACCTAGGCGGCGAGGGCGATGATCGATGGGAAAAGCACTTCATCGACACAGCGCCTGGCCCGTGGCACGGTCACGCGGTAGACATGGACAGCGATGGCGATCTCGATGTCGTTATCACGCTGTGGGACTTCGACCCGAGCCTGGTTGTCGGCTCCTCACCTCGAATCGCCGGCCATCGCGAATCGGGCGGTAAGGGTTTGAATCAGGTCGTGTGGTACGAAAACGATGGAAGCCCTGAAGCTGGTCCGTGGAAGAAGCACATCATCGCTGACAACTTTCCCATGGCGTTCGAGGCTGTCGCAGCCGACATCGACGGTGACGGCCAGGTCGAGGTCGTGGTGACAGCTGGGTCCAACAAGGGGGGCCGCGTGGTTGTGTTCAAACACGACGGAGATCCGCGAGGACCGTGGAGACCGCAGGTCCTGAAAGAGGGATGGCCCAACGTGCGCCAGGTTATCCTGGCTGACCTCACCGGCAATGGCCTACTAGACATTGTGGCGTCCGCCGAGCGGGGGAGCAACGAACTGCGATGGTGGCGAAACGAGGGCCCCGCCTAGGGCAATCTAGCGGTGACACGTTTTGCATGGGACACCTGATGCTCACAAACCAGAAGACCTATATTACCCAGACTGAGGAGTGGTAGATGAACACACCGGTTATCGATATGCACAGCCACGTCGGGAACGACACCTCCAACGGCATGGTGGATGACGCCGACGCCTATGTCAGAATCATGGACACGGCGGGTGTGGACCGCGCGCCAGTTAGCTGTATTTTCTACGGCGATGTCACTCGGTGCAACGACACGACTGCAGCCTTCGTGGCGAAGAATCCGGACCGATTTATGGGCGTCGCCTTTGTTACCCCCTTCTACCCCGAACAGGCCATCGCCGAGTTGGAGAGGGCGTTCGACGTGTTGGGTATGGTATTTCTCAAGGTCTATCCCAGCTACGTCCGCAAGCCGATCGACGATAATGTGTACGAGACTATTCTCCAGTGGTGCAACAATCGCTCGATAATCGTCAAGTGCCACACCGAGTACATGGAGGGCAGCAATACCTACACTGACCCCGACCGGTTCATCGACCTGGCTCAAACGTACAAGAACATACGTTGGATACTGGCCCACTCCGGCAACGTCCGAGAGGGGCAGCTTCGCGCGGTCGCGGCCGCCCAGTCCAGCCGCAACATATATCTGGAGACCTGCTCATCCTGGGGCGACCACGGCACGATCGAGCGCCTGGTCGAAGGGGCCGGTGAGGATCGTGTGCTCTATGGTTCGGACATGCCGTTGATGGACGCACGTGCACAAATCGGTCGTATCGTCACGGCGGACATATCGCAGGAGGCCAAGCGCAGAGTCCTTGGCCTCAACGCCGCCGAACTGCTCGGAATTTCTGTGAAGTGGATCGACTCGCCATAAGCTATATTTACCGATTGGAGTGACAAGAAATGGGCCAGGTAGACCTCAACTTCAAACCGACCGTACCAGTATTCGATGCCAACGTTGCACTGGGCCGTCGACACGACCGGAGAGTCAGCCCCGACGCCGATACCCCCGAAGCAACCGTCGCGGAACTGGCCCGAGCCGGCATCCAACAAGCGCTGGTCTATTCGCCCCATGCCATCGACTTCGACTCGAATGACGGTAATAACTTGCTGTTCGAGACGGTCCAGGGGCACGATGCCCTTGTTCCCCAGTTCTTTTGCAATCCATCTGTCGACAATCTAGACAGGTTCTCGGCCGATGTCGCAGAGCGGGACGTTCGGGCCGTGCGTCTTGCTCCGAAGACTCACGGCTACCCCTTCAGAGAATGGATAGCCGGAGAGTGGCTGGAGTGGATGGGGCGCGTGAACATGCCGTTCTGGGTCGCCGCACCCGACATCGACCCCTCGGAACTTCGCGACACGATGGCGGCACACCCTGAGGTCAATTTCGTGCTGGCGGAGGTTCACTACGCTCATTTGTCCTGGGCGACGCCGCTACTAAAGAGCCTGCCGAATGGATACATAGAGATATCTAGGTTCGTTCTGTTCAATGGCATCGCTCGTCTTCTGGAGGCTATCGGTAGCAAACGCATCCTTTTCGGCTCTGCATTCCCTGAGTCCCCAATGGCGCCGCAACTTTACAACCTCCACCTGAATGACATAGACAACGATACTCTTGCTGCCATATGTTCCGGCAACCTGGAGCGATTGCTCGGGATTAAGTAGTAGCGGACGCATTGGTGGCAAAGGGGTCGGACAACCCCAGCCGAGAGACTGGTCGTTCCGAGTGAAGCGCCCCACGGCGGCGACAGTATCCGCGCAGGAGACTATTCAAAAATGCTAGGTGAGGTGTTGGCGCTCGCTTCGGCATTGTTTCTTGGTCTCTCCAGCGCCCTGGTCAAGAACCTTGCTGGGCGCCTCCACGCTGACATTCACAGCTGCACTCAAGTAGAGTACGCCGGCCACCGTGGTAATCTTGAACTCGACCGCTCCCCTATTTGTTGTACCTATAACCATCATCTGGTTGCACGAAAGGATCACCAGGGAGGTGGCGGTGGGAACGTTCGCGTGTTTCGCGGGTGTAATCTTGACCTCTATATAACAATTCAAGCTGCTCCAAAACCTATCCTGGAGGTATTGCAATGACCGAGTTCGTGAGATTCGAAGAGCGCCTGATAGGCGACAGCTACAACTACACAATCGGTGTGTCCGCGGTAGACCTGACGGGCACCGGCTCCCTTGATCTGGTGAGCACCGACACCAACGTCGGGCTCTACTGGTATGAGAACGACGGCAAAGGCAATTTCACGAAACACGTCGTCCACGAACGCTCCAACGAGTGGCTGGAGCGCCACGCTATCGCCGATATCAACGGCGACAGCAAGCCCGAAATCGTGACCATCGACAACATCAACGGAAGCGTGTTGTGGTTCGAATTCGACGGCGACCCGAGGGAAGCCGCCTCCTGGTCTCAACACTACATATGCCACGAGGGCCTATCCGGCGCATACGACGTGGCGGTCGCGGACTACGACTGCGACGGCGAGCTGGAGGTCGTCGCTTCGAGTTGGATCAAGGGCAACAGATTTGCGTACTTTGACCGGCAAGACGGTGAGTGGATCATGAGCATCATCGACGAAAACGTAAAGGACACGCGAATGGTGTCCGCCGTGGACGTGAACGGTAACGGCAGGCCAGATCTGGTCGGGACGGCAACACGCGACGACATGTTCATGTGGTACGAAAACCCCGGAGATCCATTCAATCGCCCATGGAAGCGGCACATCATCGACACGGCTCCGCAACCGCACCACGGCCACCCTGTCGACATGGACGGCGACGGCGGGGTAGATCTGGTAATGGCCATCCGTGGCGATACCAGCGAAAAGCTAGCGTTGGAGACGCCTGGCTCGCAGATCGCCTGGTACGAACAGGGGACGGATGGTAGTTGGATTAAGCACGTCATCGCAGAGGAATTTCACCAGGCATCGGAGGCGGTGGCCGCTGACATTGACGGCGACGGTCAGATGGAGGTGGTCGCCACCGCATGGGGACTTGAAGGACGCGTGGCGATCTTCAAACACCGTGGCGACCCGAGAGGTCCATGGGACATGCAGATACTGAAGTCACCGTGGGCCAAGGTCGCCCAGCCTATCGTCGTCGATTTGGACGGCGACGGACGCCTCGACATCGTTGTCTGCGCCGAGCGTGGAAGCAACGAGTTGCGCTGGTGGCGCAATCTAGGTCCAGCTTAACGGCTGTATAAGGGGTTGCCGGTCGCGACCGTCGCTGCACCTTCGACCGTGACCGTAGCGTTCATACTCGGGTGGATTGTGCAGGTATAAGCAACCGTGCCAGCGGTGTCGAAGGTGAATTCAAAGATTGCATCTCTCCGAAGGTTTCCACTGTCAAAGCCACCCGCGCTGCTACCGTTGGAGCCCAGAGTGACCGTGTGGGTCGACTGGTCAAGGTTGGTCCATCGGACGGTGGTTCCGGTAGCGACAGTCAGGTCCACATGGGCGAACTGCTGTATGTTCGTCTCCACACTCGCCTGAACACTCGTCTCACCCGTACCGGGGATATTGCCACAGGCAGTATATACGCCAGGGTTGCCGCTCTGGTGTGCGTTGACGGCGAATCCGCCCGTGAGCAAGCTATCAAGGGTGACGTCCACGGTGGTTACCGATGCACCTGAGCCACCCACAAAGTTGGCAAGCACATGGGCGACGTCTGCAAGTGTTTCGCCGCATTGCCCTACGTGAATGTGAACTAACTCAGTCTCAAGGGCCCCTGCAGAAAGCGACAGTTCGACAAGAGTAGTGTCGGCGATAGCCGTGAGGGTAGCTGTGCCGACCTGACCGGAGGCGTTGAGACCGTTGAGCGTTATGCTGACTGATTCGCCCATTGCCGGCTCCGAGGTAGCAGTTGGTAACGCGGTTGGTGTGGTAGTTGGCAAAGCAGTGGCCGAGGGAGTCGGCTCAGGGACCGCAGTGGATGTGGGAGTCGAAATTGCCGTGGCAGTCGGACTTGGCTCACGGACCGCGGTGGACGTGAATGTCGGAACTGCTGTGGCCGTGAGACTCGGCTCAGATGCTGCAGTCGACGTCATCTGTGCAGGCCGATAACAGGACAAGTCCCGTGAGAGCTGCACCGGCGAAGATAATGAGACGCCGCAAGGTTTGATTCCCTGCATGATGCAGATCAGGCGGCTGAAGATGGACAGTCTCTCTCAAGTCCAGAGTCGCTTCTCCTCATATTTCTACGTGATATCCAAATGGGCGAAATTCCCTGGCTAGGAGCGATGTCCTTCCTCCGCCAGAGTATCATTTTCTGCACCAGTAGCTTCGAAATGGACCGGCCTGTGGGCCGTGCGATCTACGGTCAGTTTAAAGATATCAAAGCGGTTGTAGCCGCCGACGACGTCGTGGTATTGCTTCGGTTCGACACATGCCGAGAGGTCTATATCGGCGTAGAGCAGGCCTTCAGATTCCTTCATCACTTCAGACACCGGCTTTCCGTGGGGTCCCATCACAACGGAGACCCCTCTTGGACTGCAGTCCAAGATTCGGCCGGCATCAGGGTCTCGGGCGGCGAGTAGATCTCGAGTGACCTTATCTAGGAAGCCAGCCGCGACGATGTTGAAGGCTTTGGCCTCGAAGGAGTGAACCGCCGCACGAATCTGGATAGCTTGTTCAAGGTCATAATTATCAGAGGGCACCTGGTCGTGGGTCGGCCACGTGGGCGGGTACGTTGACATGTGAACCTGTTCGCCCTGAGCCATCAGGGTGTATCGTGCAAGTGGATTGGTGTTCTCTCCGCAGATCAACATGCCCAGGCGGCCTATTTTCGTACTACTAACCTGGAGACCAGCTCCATCTCCTCTTGCCCACACTAGCTTCTCATAAAAGGTCGGGACTATCTTCCTGTGGTGATTCAGGATGGCGCCATCGTCCCCAATCAGCACGTTCGAGTTCCAGATATTTCCGACGCTTGCGTCCGTGCCCTCGTTGAAGCCCATCGATACGAACACGCCGGCCTCACGCGCCGTGTTGGCCAGCATGTCGAGTTCCGGGCCCGGCACCCGAATCGTGTTCGCAGCCAGCGCGCGAAAGAGGTCGTGGTTATAAATCGGCGCCTGCAAGGCGCACCAGAGAGGAAACGCGGGGATATACGTCTCTGGGAATACGACGAGTTGTGCGCCGTTTCCGGCTGCCTCGCGGATCATGGAGCAGGCCTTATCTACGGTTGCGGCGACATCCATAAAGACCGGGGAGACGTGCGCTGCAGCGGCCTTGTAAGAGGGGTACTGGATCATGAGAACCATCCTTGTTCTTGCATAATAGGCGCTGTGGCGGCGACAAAGACCGACGCCTCGCCCATTATGCCATTTTGAAAAGCATATCGACAGTGATTCGGTGATGCAACGGCTCACCAGTGAAGAAGCGCCCAAACTCGTCGGCTACGGTCTCACCCAGCCGGAGCCTCGACTCGATGGTGAGTCCGGCGGCGTGAGGGCTCAGGATCACATTGGGCAGCGTCCTGAAGGGGCTGTTGTTTGCCAACGGCTCCTCCGGAAATACGTCCAATGCAGCCGTGAATCGACCTGACTGGAGCTCAACAAGCAGCGCGTCGTAGTCCGCAGCATCGGCGCGAGCGGTGTTCACGAATAGCGCCCCGTCCTTGACAAGACCCCAGAGTCGGGCATCCAACATTCCCGTGGTTGCTTCAGTGGTGGGCGCGTGGTTCGTGATCACGTCAGATGTAGCCATCAACTCGTCGAGTGCATCTACCCTGCTGACGCCCATCTCCGCTGCGTCTTCGTCATCCA
>JASLXL010000233.1 GCA_030740335.1 SAR202 cluster bacterium
TCTCGTCGAATACGAAGGATCCACAGCCAATAATATCGTATTTCCGGCAGAAGGCATCGGTGGTTTCGCCGTCAAAAACCCGTCCGTCCTGATCGACCATGCCGCGCCCTCCGACGAGCGCTATAAGATGGTTGCCAGGACAATAGGCGTAAAACCCACGACGATATGTGGTTTCGTCTCCTCGGACGGGTTTGTCTGGCGATCAATCGAGACGAACCCAATCCTGACAGACGGGCCCTTCGATTCGCACAACATCGTCGTGAGAGACGACAACATTTCGCGATACGTCATGTATCTACGAGGTACCGACAGGTCAACTAACGGCCCCTTCCAGGGTGGACTTAGAGCAATACGCCGGAGTGAGTCAAAGGACTTTCGGACCTGGTCACCTGCTGAATTGGTGCTAACGGCTGACGAGGATGACCCCGCAGACTTTCATCTCTACACCAACGCCGCGGTAAAGTACCACCGTGCGGCCCAAGCATACCTGATGTTTCCGATGACACTGTACGATGAACGCCACTACCCTACAGCCCCGTTCCACGGCCTCTCGGATGTGATTTTCGCATCGAGCAGAGACGGTGTCTCATGGAAACGGCAGTTCAGGGAGCCGTTCATCACGCCAGGATTGGACGAGCGCAATTGGTGCGACCGGAACCCCATGATGGGCGCGGGGATCGTGGAGACTGGACCTGACGAGCTTTCAATGGTGTTCCAGGAGCTGCACAAGGCGGAGGAAAGTCGGTTCCGTAGGTGTACCCTGCGACTGGACGGATTCGTGTCTGCAAGCGCTCCCTATTCCGGGTGGAGTGAGTTCATCACACCGCCGATGACCTTTGCAGGTTCCACCCTGGAGTTTAACTACTCCACTAGTGGTGGGGGCAGCATCTATATCGAGCTCCAAGATGAGACCGGGACACCAGTCCCCGGATTCACTCTCGACGACTGCTCCGAGGTCTTTGGCGATCTCACCGCCGGGGATGTGGCCTGGAAAGGCGACCCAGACATGGAAGCTCTCTCAGGCCGCCCGGCAAAGATGCGTGTCCGCATGCGAGACGCGGACCTCTACGCATTCCGCTTCCGCCACCCCAAATAGGCGTCCCCGATAACGATTCGCGACCCTGGGATATGCACGTAATGTACGGTTCATGCACAGCTATGCCACCGGTGAATCCCCTGGTAGCACCCGTGAGGTATCCATGCAACTATCGGCCTCCACCCATAGTTGGCGAGTGCCAGATCTCGCTTAATCTACAGAGCGCGAACAATCCTGGGTAAACTTCACATGGGTTGCACATATTTGCCGATCACAATTCGTACTTATCCATGGCCCGCAAAGCCTCCTAGGGGAGTTGGTGCGTCCACGCAGGGTTAGCTTCAATGGGGTACGTCCGGCATTATCATTTCGTGCATATTGTACGTACATAATGCGTACAATCGGACGCACAATTGCTGCGTTGCCTGGAGACGAGGAAGGTGTAAGTAGAGGTTCGCTGACGACCATTGCAACACGTGACTGAAGAAATGACAGGCCACCCCAGTACCGATTTTGTCCGCATATCTCATACAAGCGCGTGGAGTGATCCGAATTGATGAAAACACCCTGATGCGCGGCGGCGGCTTCATGTTTTGGCCGAAATTACGCACGGTTTTTATATGATTGTGCACACACAGCGGGTAAGGCTTTTAGCGAACTATTTCCATACTATATCCGCGCCATTTCTTTCTTCATCTGGTCCAGACCCATTGGTCCTAGGTTCAGCGCACGGGTATGAAATCGCTTCAGATCGAACCGGCCTCCGGCGCGAATTTTGGCCTCTGCCCTCGCATCTAGCCATGCCCGCTCCCCTACCTTGTAGCTGATGGCCTGCCCCGGTAACCCAAGATACCTGCTAATCTCACTCGCCACAAACTCGGGAGGGAAGTGGCTCCGTTGTTGTATGAACTCCAATCCCAGCTCCGGAGTCCAAGTCTCTCCAGAGTGAAAGCTCTCGTCTGCAGGTATTGGAAGCTGTAGGTGCATCCCAATGTCGATGATCACGCGGACATCGCGCAATGCCTGGGCCCGCAACATGCCGAGATAGTAGTCGGGATTGTCCAGATAGCCTAGCTCAGCCATCAGGCGTTCTGCGTAAAGCGCCCAGCCCTCCCCGTGCCCGGACACCCAACCCATCAGCCTCTGGAAGCGCGACAAGTCCTTGGACAGGTACTTCGTAATGCCCTGCTGGAAATGATGTCCGGGAACGCCCTCATGGTATGCGATAGAGACCTCGCCCCATAAAGGGAAACGGGTCTTTCCGCCCGTGGGATACCATGTTCGCCCAGGTCTGCTGAAGTCTTCTGAGGGGGGCGTGTAGTACATGGCAAGTGCGCCGCCTGGGGGGGCTATCAATGCCTCAACAGTCTTTACCTGTTCTGGAATGTCGAAGTGTGCGCCATCCATTTCTTCGATGGTCTTATCCTGGAGATCCTGCATCCACTGACGAAAGGGTTCGACACCGTCTACAGCACGTCCGGGGTCAGTCTCCAGAAGCTCTTTCGCCGCCTCGACACCTTTGCCTGGGAGTATCTTCTCGGCCGTCTTGTGCATCTCACGCTCGACCCAACGTAACTCCTCCCAGCCCCAAGCATAGGTCTCCTGCAGGTCCAACTCACTGCCGCAGTAGACGCGTGCAGACCTACCGTACCGCTCTGCACCAACCGCGTCGCGTTCGTCCGCAGCAGGCGCGTAGTCGTCGCGGAGGAACGCGGCAAGCTCCAAGTATGCCCGAGCGGCCACTTCCACGGCCTGCTCAAGGTTTTGTCTCAACGTTGCAGAGTCTGTTCCAGAATCCTCGTACTCGGAAAGTAGGCCGGCAAAAAACGAAGGCTGTCCCGCAGTGCCGCCTCCCCAAAGATCCGCCTGAACGGCGCATTCCACCGCCTGTCTGCGTGCCCCTGCCCTACCCTGCTGCAAACCTTCCTTGAGTGAGGTTTGGTAGCCAGACAGTCCCTTGGGGACCAGCGCCATACGAGAGGCGATGTTGTGCCAATCCTCCTCGGTATTGGTGGGCATCAGGTCAAAGATCATTCGCAATTCTTGGACGGGGGAGCCCAGGATGTTGAGATCCCGCAGGTGTTCACCGTCCTCGAATAACTCAAGGCTGGTTGTCAGGGCCTCTCGCATCGAGTCTGCGGCAACCCGATCGCGCTCACCTTCGACTGGAGAGGCGTCGAGTTGGGTCAGGGTATCTCGATTGATTGAGGCGGTCTCGACAGCGCCTTCCGGCGTGAAGTCCGCCATCCCGCCGTCATGGCCCGGCAACCCGAGCGCGGTCGCCAATAGCGGGTTATGGGCCGCCATACGCTCCACGTAATTATCGGCGGCGTCGTATATCTGTGACACCGTTGCCTCCTGGCAGGCCCATCCCATCCCCGAAGAGCAAGAACAAAAAAGTGACTATGTGAGGGACACCCTCACACTCCTGACCCTTCGACAGGCTCAGAACAGGCAACGGAGCTGAGCCCCTATGTACAGCCCCTGCTAAACCACCTGTGAATCGTTTTGAGGGACGCCTTCACTCTCCCAGTATTAGAGCTATTCCTATTCGAATGACCCTGCCATACCTGCATGAAAGGGGCTGCTCCACCTTAATCGACGTCGTCGCCCCAGGCCGACATTTCGGCTCGCAGATCCTCGTCCATTCCCATTTTATAGGCTTCAAGGGCGTTGTCGATGTGGGCAGGTTCACGTGCACCCACAAGAATTGTTGTAATCGCCGGATTGGATATCGTCCAGGCCATGGCCAGGCGTGTCATCGGCACACCCAGTTCAGCGGCCTTACTCCGCAGTCTGTCCACGATCCGAAAGTTGCGGTCGTTGAAGTAGATGTCGATGTGCTGCGGCATGATGTGAAAGCGAGTCCCCTTGGGCACATCGGCCCTGTTCGGTGTGTACTTTCCGGTAAAGAATCCGGCGCCCAGAGGGCTGAAGGGTGTAACGGACAGGCCCTCCTTGATGCACAAGGGCAACATGTCCTTTTCGTCGTTGCGCATACCCAGGTTGTATCCAGGCTGCGCAATCTCGAACCGAGGATACCCGTGGGTCCGGCTGATTTCTAGTGCCTCCCGAAGCTGGTCTCCGGAGTGTTGACTGCAACCGATTACCTCTGCTCGGCCCGCTGAAACCTCTTCCGCAAGAGCGCCCAACGTCTCGTCCATCGGAGTTTCCGGGTAGGGTCTGTGCAGCTTGTAGATATCCACATGATCGGTGCCGAGACGCTCCAGGCTATCTCTAAGAGCCCGATGGACATTCTCGGCGGTACCACCAGTGTTGAATTTGGTCATAAGAGTGATATCGTTTCGGACTCCGGTCTTTTTCAGCCATCGACCGACGACCATCTCTGATGAGTGCATCTCTCCGGTCTTCTCACGCTCGTCGTCGATTCCCAGGCTATCCCGGCGAAGAGTGCGAGAGTTGCCTCCCCCATAGCCCTCGGCGGTGTCGAAGAAGTTGAGCCCCTTCTCGATAGCGTAGTCCATCACACGATAGGAGTCTTCTTCTCCTATTTCCCGACCAAACGTCACGCACCCCAGGGCCAGCACCGGAATGGTTCGGCCCGTCCGTCCCAGCGGCCTTCGTTCCAAGGTATCGGTCATGCCAGTCTCCATTCCATATAATTAACAACTTCCAGACAATCATCCAAAAGGGTATCCGAGAAGGGGCACCGCGTCTAGCGTGTGGGACGGCATCCAAACGCTCTTATGCTACAATCTCAGCCGCATCCAGACTCACGGAAAGAGGCATATTGATGGCAGAAAACATCACGCCCGGACGTCACCTCGGCCTGGAGAGGACGTACAACACGAGAGACATCGGTGGCTACCCTACCGAAGACGGCGGTACGACCCGCTGGAAGGTATTCCTGCGCTCAGACAACATGCACGACCTATCAGCCGCCGATCAGGATGCCCTGATCGATTACGGCATCCGTACCGTTGTCGACCTGCGGACCACATGGGAGACGGAGGCGACCCCCAACGTATTCGCCAACTCGGATCGAGCACGGTACGTTTGGCACAACATCATAGGGGACGAGCGGACCGCAGACACCCAGGATGTCTTCACAGGCGTGCCTTCAGACAAGATCCAGCGCGCGTACACCTCGTGGCTCGACCACAGGCAGGACCAGGTAGGCGGGGTACTAAGTACACTGGCCGAACCCGACACCGGCGCGGCCATCTACCATTGCGCTGGCGGCAAGGACCGCACGGGGGTCATCAGTGCACTGCTCCTGGACATAGCCGGCGTCTCCCGAGAGACTATCGCGGAGGACTACGGGCTAACGGGCCGTTATCTGCATAAGCGTAACCTGGACAGCACGGAAGAGAACGGTGAACCGTCCCTGGCAACGTGGCAACTGTACCAGGCCGAGTTCTGCCCTCCCGAGGGCATGATCAAGACTCTCCAGCACCTGGATGACAAATACGGAGGCGTGCTACCGTACCTTGAGACCATCGGCCTCGGCACAGCCCAAATCGGGGCGCTGCGAGACGCCTTAAAGAATTAGGCTCCCTCCCGTGCCTTAGTCGACGATGGGCTGTGCGATGATCCAGAGGCTGCTGGCGGTGTATATCACCATCAGGACCAGCATTGGGTACTGGCCCCGCAACGCCCTCTTCCTATCCGGTACTTCTGCCACGGATATGACGTGGGCCACGAACACCGACACGATGTGGCCCAGAACGATGGCGCCCACCGACAGGTACCACACGAATTTCGCGTTGATCAAGGTCAGGTTCAGCCGGTAGTCAACGGTCCCCCATAGATCCCAGCCCTGCCCAAACGGGTCCGATGCCAGTGGTATGATGAACTGACCCTGGATGGCCAGCAGCGAGATGAAGTGGGCCATGTTGTACGCCAGGGCTATCGGCACGAGCGAGAACACGAAGGTCCGGGCCACCTCCTGAACAGACGCCGGCGTGCCGGAGAGTCGCCCGACTCCCCACGAAAAGCCCAAGTACACCACCAGGAAGGCCAGAGGCACCAACAGCAGTCCCAGCGTTTTGACAGCAGCCGTCGTGTTGCCTCCAAACATCGAAATTGGTGAGTAGACAAGGTTCTGGAAGTCTAGCCACAAAGGCGTCTCGGATAGTCCATCGAACGTGACTGTTGCCAGGGCCAGCACCACGAAGCCTGCGGTGGCAAGCGACACGCGCTTAGGAATAGTCAGGCCGACCCCATAGGGCCGCAGGTTCAACTCCCGGTCCACTCTCGCAGATCTCTCGAAGCAGGAGTAGCAGTCGACACACTCCTCGTCAAGACGGCAATCGGATTCGCAAGAACCGCACACGCGGCGATTCGCGACCCTCACTTCCGTGGGCGAAAATCGCGAAAAAAATCCGAATAGGACAGAAAATGCCTCGCCTCTCGCAAGCCACCTTTGTTTACCAAAGGCCGCCATCCCGACCCAGGTGACGATGGAGTAGAGCACAATCATCATGCCCAGGTTGAACGGCTTCGCGGCACTTGGGTAGGCGTTTTCCGCCCAGGCGAATGCGAGAAACGCCAGCAGTGCGGGCCACATGTCCCATCGAGACGGATATGTGAACATCGCCGACTCTCTACCGCCCCCCAATAACCCATGAACCCAGTCGTAAACGATCGCCCAGGGGTTCAATAATCTCCACCAATTCCCCAGAAGGGCAGACACGTAGCCCATCCCTACCCACCAGATAACCCATACGAAGGTCGGAGACAGGTTCTCGAGGGGCCGATCAGTGCCAAACAGCGCAGCGGCGACAACGAGTCCGAACAGGGCAACGGACGCGAGCCTGACAAGAAAATGCAGGATAGGACTCGCGATTAAGACGCCCAGTAAGGAGGTTCGCAGCAGGTTGTAGTGGGGATACCTCATGCCGCCAGACCCGCTACGGACAAAAAGACCAATCACCACGAAGGATAGGGCGACGGTGGCCGCCGCTCCGACAATAAAGAGGTCAAGGGGGACCGGCAAGTCGTACCGTTCCCCGAAGCCGTGGGCGTAGGCCGTCCTTACGACCATGCCCACGAAAGCTATCGCCAACAGAACTGAGCTATATATTTTCATGGCTGCCCTATCTCGGGTGGACCTCTAGGGAACCCAGCTGGATTTCATCTCCTTCTTCCTCGTCGTGATCGTCCTCCATCTCCTCCATCCCTTCGCCCGAGGCCGCGATCATGCCGCTGATCACCATTGCTCGCGCATCGTCTACGTTCGTCCAGACTACTGTGGTGCCCAATCCCACCGACACTACAGAGGGCTCGAAGGAATCCGCACCCATGTTGATGGAGACAATTGCCTTGGATGCATCGTCTCCATCAACCGTAATCGAACCTTTGACCTCGTGGTTCATGTGGTTGTGGAAGGGTATGACCATCCCTTCCTGATCTTCGGAGAATTCAAAACGGAAGCTTTCGTCTTTCGCCAGCAACCCCGACTTGAAGATGGCGCCATGATCCTTCTCATCCACGTGGTCGGCTCCATGTAGAGTCAACTTGAAGGACCCGGTCGCATCAGCTTCGAACACTACAGTAGTTTCCCCATCGGGGCCTACCTCAAACTCCTCGTCGTAGCCGTGGAGGTGGACCGATCCATGCTCATCAGATGCGACGCTAAGGGTCACCGTGTCGCCCTGATCGACCTTCATGACAGGCGGAACCAGGGTCAAGGCACCATGTTCAATGGACAGATCAAAGAGGCGGTCCTCAGGCTCCGAGGTACTGCAAGCAGCCAGGGCCATAGCGGAGACCGCCACCGCCATCAGCAAAATGGATATGATTTTGGTTTGTTTGTGTTGGTTCAAGGGGTTCTCCAAATTCATGAATGTTTCAAGGAATCAGCGGGCCCGACCGCTACCCAAAGCATTTCGTTGCTGCTTCAGGAATACGCGGACCGAAAGACCTAGGACCAGCAAGAACGCCACTAGCCCAACAATCGTCAGTATTCCGGCGATTGGGCTTATTGACGTCACCTCGATTTCAATCTCGGTGCTGGCATCACCCAACTCGCCGCTGACGTCTATTGTGAATTTCCAGGCCCCTACCCTGTCAGCAAAGGTGTTGATATCGTAGAAAGTCGGGTCGAGCGGGTTCTTTTCGGCCACAATGGGGCCGAGGTCAGGGACCTCCGACCGAGGGCCAGCCCCGGTGACTGAGACCTCCGCATCAAGTACATATGCACCGGTCGACTCGTCCGCGACGCTTATCGTTAGGTGGAGGTTCCCCACTACCGGTGTCTCCGGTATGGTGCCGATGGCCAGTGTGTACGGCCCAGCACTCTGAGTGACAAAATTCTGCACGCGCCCGTTCGCGAACGCGGGAACTGACACGAGCAAGAGCGCCACGGAAGCGGCCAGGCCACTCATCCCGGCAAATCGGACGTGGGACATCAAATGTGCATCCTCCCCTGGTATTCTCACGGCATGGTCTGACACAAGTTACAGGACAGACGCCGTGAGCGAAATAAGCTGGACGAAGCGGGTCTAGGAGATGAGTCGTGGAGGCTTGGCAGGTGGAGGAATAGTTTGCCCTGTCAACGCAACCACCGGATGCGACGGCAGGATCAACACAGAGGTAGGCTCGTACTGGAGTGCGGCCAGCCGGCTGGTGACGTCGCGGGGCACGTCTTGGGCGATAGCTAGCCCACTATCATAATTATACAGAGTAGCGGGACCCGCGCCATCCTCACTATCTCCAGTCAGAAGGTGAGAATAGTGGCCGTCGACCGCATGAAGATGATCGCTAACCAACAACAGGTGATTGTGGCCAGGCTGCCTGTCCGCAAAGTGATGGTCCACCAGCGGACCGGCGGTTGGCACGATCAGCCCCACCAATAGGATGATAGACGGGAGGTACACCACGAGCCTGTTCATTACACAATATTATATCAGCTCTTACTGTTGCTGGTCCGTCACGAGCCATCGGGCGCGGCCAGGGCTAGGCCGAACATGGTGTCCGTGTGCCAGGCGTCCAGTCTCATTTTCGCCTCTTCGAGCATCCCCTGGGCTCCGCGGCGCGTGAATTTGTAGGAGCTTTCGGTCCAGATCGTTTCACCCGGCTCCACTGTGATCGTGACGTCGCCTGTCCCAAGGAAGATTTCCTGCCGCATCTCCGCTATGAGATGCATCTCGATACGCCCATCGTCCTCGTTCCAAATCGCCTGGTGTCGAAACGCCCCGGGGTCAAAATTGGCGTCGACCAGCCGATTGACAACGTTCAAGATATTTCGGTTGAACTCCGCGATGATCCCCTCGGCATCGTTATAGGCCGCCTCCAAAACGTGCGGCTCTTTCTTGAGATCCACCCCTAGTAGGAAACGGTCACGCGGGCCGAGCAGCGTACGAACGTTGGCAAGAAAACGCCTGCGAGGCCAAGGATCGAGGTTGCCGATGGTGCCGCCAAAGAACACGACGAGGCGTCGCCCTGGGCTCTGCGGCAATAGTGATAGGTGCTTTTCAAAGTCGCCGACCATCCCTCTGGCATCTATGCCAGGGTACGCCTGTCCAATGGTCTCTACAGCGGTCGTCACCGCGCCCCGGTCTATGTCGAAAGCCGTGTAGCGGGGTACCTCAGTCTGCGAACAGGCATCCAGTATCTGTCGTATTTTTTTGGACGAACCCGTACCGAGTTCGAGAACCTCTTGCGGTGCAACCTGCCTCACTATCGCGTCCACCGTCCGCTCTACAACCGCGTTCTCAGAGCGTGCCAGGTAATATTCCGGTAGCTGCGTGATGCGCTCGAACAGAGATGAACCCGCGGAGTCGTAGAAGTACCTTGGCGAGATCTTTTTTTGCTTCGCTGTGAGCCCTTGAACGATGCCGGGTACTGCACCTGCCAAGGGTCCACCCTCGACGGCATCCAACACACTCCCAGGCTTGCCCTCATCTTTTGGAGGTACGTCTACGGGGCCGTTGAGCGGGATCGGCTGACCTTCCGGGCCCGTCAAAGCTCGTCTGCCAGACGGATACCGGAGAACTGCCAGCGAGCGTCTGGTGGAAAGAAATTACGGTAGATGGGCCTTATATGGTCGCCAGGGGTGGCGCACGAGCCGCCCAGCAGCACCATCTGGTTCACCATGAACTTACCATTGTACTCTCCCAGTGTCCTTCCAACGGGTCGGTACCTCTGGTAAGGGGATACCGACTCTGAGTCCATTCCCATAAATCGCCGAACATCTGCTGGAAACCATTGCTGCCGACGGGTGCCGGCATAGGATGGTAGAGACTCGACTCAAGGAAATTTCCTGTTGTCGGTTCTGGGCTGGCGTCGTTCATCGCCTGCAGTCCAAAGTCCTCAATCTTCAGGGGAGCACAGATTTTTCTGTGATCTGTCTCACCACCTGGTAGGTGGAGACTATGTACTGGGGTACGTGAGGGACCTCAGTGAACAGGGGCTTGGTCAACAAGGCTCTACTCCATCACGGTCAGGCTCGGACTCTTGAAACGGTACGTCCTATTAGGCCCGCGCGTCAATGATTGCGTTCGTATGCAATTGATTCGACTACACATCACCTGCACGTAGTAGAGACAACGACCGACGTCTGGATCGACCATCTACTGTTCAGGGACTACCCGCAGGCTCACCCTGAGACAGTCAGGGAGTACGAGGCGATCAAGCGAAATCTCGCAGAGAGTATCGGGGACGAAAGGGCAGCATTCCATTCAAGGTGGCAAAGACCTCGTTCATCGAGCCCGTTGTGGCCCGTGCCAGGACATGGAGAGGCGAAGACTCCTCGACGTGAACCGCTAACAACCAGCAGATGAAGTCAAAAGCAAGGGGCCTGCCGTGCGGCAAGCCCCCTGCTTTTCGGTCTGGCTCCGAAACCCGTCGAGTGAAGCTAACTAGACCTCCATCTCTCTTGCGGTACGGGCTCGGTCAGATTGCTTGGCCTCGCTCTTAGTCTGCAGTGCTCCCAGAACCATCTGCGCCACGGTCTCGGCGGACATACGGTCCGCATTAACGGTGATGTCGAACCGGTTCACCGAATCGAGGTCACCGCCGTGCAAATATTTGGCCTCGGCTCGAGCGTTTTTGTCTGCGTCCTTCAGCCAGTCCTTGGCTTTCTCCAAGGTAAGCCCTAGCTGTGACGCAATTCGCGACGCTCTGGACTCTGGCGACGACGAAACATGCACGTTGACAGCATCAGCCGACTCCGGAATGTGGAAGTGGCCACCACGACCGTGTATTACCACGGGCCCGTCGGCGCACAGTGCCTTGACCCCGCCAGCAATCGCCTTCAGGTAGTTATCCTTGTTTAACTGTCCTTCCAGAACCCCATCCTCAAGGTCCGGCCGGAACAGATGGTACCCGGCATCGTAGGCGGCGGACCATTCCATAGGCACGACGAGAGCATTGAGCATCCTACTCCAGATGGAGTGGTGACTTGCCTCGAAAGCCTCAATTTCCTTTGGACTGCAATTGATGCGTTCGGCGATTAGATCAACCATCTGCTCGTCCACAAACCGGCACCCAAGGAGCCGTGCAATCTCTGCACCGATAGCCTCAGACCCACTACCGCGGAGGCCGGTGACAGAGAGCACACCTAACGTCTCCCTTACAGGCTCCTCCGGCAGGCGGGAAAACTTATAGGACAAAGCATCCATTGCAAGAACGCAGGCACGCAACTCAGATCCGTCTTCATTCGTGCAAAGATCGCGCGGGCCTTCCCTTGTGAAGCCTAGCTTTTGGAAAAGGCCAAGCGCGGGCTCATTGTCTTCTGGAATAGCTACCCACGCTCGCTCCACCTGGAGGGTAGTAAACACCCGTTCCAACAGTGCAAGCACGGTGGACGTGCCATAGCCGTGGTGCCACAGGTCCTTGCGACCAATGAGCAGGGAGAACTCGGCGTCGCCCGAGCCGTCTAGTAGCACTTGACTTTCGCCAACGTGCTCTTCAGATTCATTGTAAATCGAAAAGATCAGGCGATGGGGATCGTCGAAAACGCTCTGCCACTCCCAGTCGCTGGACTCCAGCATGTGCTGGGGATCGTAACCGCGATGCACGGGATCACCGCAACCGTAGTGTCCGAACCAGCGCGACGAAACGTCATCGTCTTCAAGCCACCACCCAACGTTATCCACATCGTCCCGAGAAACTGCCTTAAGTGTTACATTTGGAAGCATCTGAACCTCCTCTGGATCACCCGTCATACTATCTATAGTAGCTACGCTGAGACGAGTTGGCGACTTCGAAATGTCCATTTGGACATTTCCAACTTAAGAGATTTGGCTGGTATTTGTCAATATGAAGCCGGTTTCACTACTTTTCCGTCATTATTGACACTTGGTTTGAGCTATTCGAATTCATGAGGATGGATACAGGAAGCATATTTCGCATATTGTATTGCCGGAATCGGAGGCATGCTCTCACACCTAGATCCTCGACCTGCCGCCACGCATATTCTGCTATATTTCCCAACGAATCAGCCCTACAACCAGATCAGGGACTAAGGCTAGGGTGGCTCTACGCTGCGTCTCGAACGTACCTTAACGTTGGTTCTGTCGATGGGGAACCACAGATCTGACAGTCTGATCTTGAGGAGGAACAGTCATGATTTCACTACACGTGTACTTGATACCGAAGAAAGGGCGAGAATTGGAACTCGATTCCGCGGTCCGAGACGGATGGCTCCCCGCCATGTCCGAGCAGCCCGGCTTCCTGGCGGCCGCAGTAGTCCGTCCATACGCACCCACAGAACTTGAGGCCCTGGGAGGACTCATTCCGACATACACGTTGGAGGCGGTTTCGTTCTGGAGCTCGGAATCAGAGCGGCGAGAGTGGGCTGCTCGCCCAATCCACAACGAGGTGTTCGACAAGGTGCTAGATGCCGCCAAGGATGTGTCCCACACTCTGCAGACCGTCGACCAAAGTTGGGGGCTCTAGCAACTACACACGAGTCGGTTCCACGCTTGCCTCTCAGACTCTGCGCGACTACAATTGATCCCTCGGGGTGTGGCGCAGTTGGTAGCGCGCGTCGTTCGGGACGACGAGGTCGCTGGTTCGAGTCCAGTCACCCCGACCAATTTTTTTTCTACTGATATCGTTTCTGAAAATGCCTCGCATCCTCTCCACGTCTCCGTATCGTCACATCGATTCCCTGTCATAGTCGACTCTCAGTTCCAGTGTTCTCCCGTGCGGGAGCGTCGACTCCGCCGTTTCGAGTGGGGCCATGAACTGGTCCACCATCTC
>JASLXL010000234.1 GCA_030740335.1 SAR202 cluster bacterium
TTGTGGCAGCGGGCGCAAGTACAAGCGCTGCTGCAGCGCGGCGAACATCCACCGGGGCGCCAGTCAAACGTTCGGAGAGTGACGCGCCGATCCGCGTCTGGATGGGAGATAACCCACGACCAGAAATACCCGAGCCTCCATTTAAGCGAGCTTCTGGAGATTAGTTAACTGCATCTCCAGCAGGTCGTGTTCCGCCTCCGCCTGCGCTATCTCCGTCTTGGACGCTTCGACCGCTTCCCGTTCAAGCTCCTCGAGAGGCTTCGACGCGATGTTGAAGGTCGGCGTCTTGAGCTCGCCGCTCTCCAACACCGGGACGATGTACAAGTTGAGCGGCTCTTCCCAGCCTGGCTTGACGCGTATCCCGGCCCGTGGGCTGGCGACAGCACTGCAGGCTCCTAGACCCAGTGTCATCATCAAATCTCGAGGCACTTGGAGTGCCTCTGTCTGCTCGTCTATGAACCGCTCGAGTTGGGCCGGTAGAACACCGACGGGAGCGGGTGGCCCCACCATATCCGGGAAAGGCACTGGCTCCTGCCACTCGTAGAGGGGTGCACCGTATTTCTTCGTCAGGTACTCTACGGCGTCATCTCTCGACTCTATGGCCGTGTCGTCTATAGTCCCGGTCCCCACTAGCCAGTCCACGACGCCGCCACGGTCCTTGCAGCTGTTGCAATACCAGCGGCCCTGCTCTGGCCAGACGACCAGGCACTCGCCCGACTTCGAGCCGTGACTGTATTGGTGGCCACCCTCGTAAGTGCCGTTACTCTTCTCTTGAAGAAGCTCTTTTGTAGCCCGTATTACCTCGATAATCGGGACGTGAGGCCACGGCGTCACGGCAACTCCTCCTGCTCGGAGGCGTCGATGCGATTTTTGATCCAGATGCGGACCTCAGAGGCAGGTACTCTTCGCGCCCGGCCCACGCGCACAGTGCGAAGGCCATCCGATTGGTCCAGGAGGCTGTAGACGGTCGTCCTGGACAGCGACAACATGCGACAGACTTCACTGATGCGTAGCAATAAACAGTCGTCCATTTGAGCTCCTCCGGACATGGACACATCTTCTAGTGTCTGATAGAGTGTAAACGCATTTTAGAGTAACATTATCAATATAAGGCTTATATAAAATGAACTCGCGGGAACAGATCAGAAAACAACTCGGTGTGATGTTAGGTCAGACCGTCTGGGACAACCTGTGGAAATACCTCGGCGATAACGCTTATATCGACGAAGTGTTGGATGGCCAGGCGGACATGAACTACCTCACCGAAGTGGCACGGAAGATCCTCCTAGCCGTCCGAGGGTCAGAGTCAGGCGTTCATGCCCCTAGCCTCCACACTCCTGGCGAACCGGGCAGAGCGTTGCCGACGCAACGGGTGAACTTGACCGATTTCAGACTGCAGGTGATATCGGGCTATCTGGCCAAACTGGCCGAGAAAGAGGTCGATGTTCGCTTGTTCCGATCAGAGATACTGCGTGACCAGCTTGTAGCGCACACCGATGTCGAAGGCTGGATTAAAAACCAATTGTCCCTCGAGGTTATGCACGCACCGACTGCGGCGCCAAGTGGAACAGTGCGATGGTTGGAATACTCTGTACCAAGCAGCCTCTTTATGCGCTCCGCTTCAGTAGCGCCGGGCGGCGTTCTCGCCAGGCTCTACGATACAGCGGGCGGTATTGCGAGGAAGTATCCCTGGAAGCGGCCTGCAGCGACGATGTTCATACTCACAGGTCTGATCCCTAGCGTGCCGGCAATTGAACATTCAGTTGAGACTCGAGTCGTTGCGCTCAAGGGCGAAAACCGTGTGGCACTGCGCCGGATAAACCTGGCAATCGACCCCTTGGTTAAGCCCAGTGAAGTTCATGACTATTTTCGAGATGTCCGGAAGAAGATTCTGCCTCGTCGCCAGCGGGCGATAAGCGAGAAACATCTCCGGCTGGCCGCTTTCATCATCGAACAACCGAAGGGTGGCCCTTGGTCTCACAAGATGCAGGCGTGGAACAAAGGGCATCCAGAGTCGAGATGGAAGGGTTACCAATATACGAAACCCAACAATTTTCAACGGGACGCCACCGCGGTGATCAACCGGCTGAAACACTTGATGCACGAGCAGTATCCGATGGACGGGGATAGAAGCGAAGCCCCGGAGTTCATTGATTAACGCCAATTCGATGTACAGGAGTGGTTGATGCCACGTCATACACGAAAAAGAGGAAAAGGTGAGGGGAGCATTTCAAGGCGAAGAGATGGTCGCTGGCATGGTCGAATTGATTTGGGATATGTGGATGGCAAACGCCAACGCAAATACGTCTACGGGCAAACACAATCCGAGGTGATAAGAAAACTGGACCAAGCTCGGTTCTCGTTACAGCAAGGTCTCCCTATACCTCTTGAATTGCAGACGGTTGGTCGGTATCTGGACGAATGGATTGCTTCTACGGAGTCTTCGGTAAGGCCTAAGACCTTCATCAGACATAGCAGAAAGGACTACACACATGAGCAGGCGATTAAACCATGAGGGTACGATCACCAGGAAGAACGGTCGAGACCTCTACCAAGGGCAAATTCGGGTGACTCTCGATGATGGCACTCGGGGGCGGCGGACTGCCTATGCCAA
>JASLXL010000235.1 GCA_030740335.1 SAR202 cluster bacterium
GGTCAAGATGTGGGAGTCCCGCTATGACGTGGACGCCTTCCCCGTCCTAGCGATACATGATGAGGTTGTCGTCGAGGCTCCTGAGGAGAAGGCCCATGAGGTCAAGGAGTGGTTAACCACATGCATGGTGGAGGGCATGGCCGCTTTCCTACGAGAGGTTCCCGTGAAGGTAGAGATAGCCGTGAAGGATAGCTGGGGTTAGAGGCCCGATGGCTTCCTAACGGCTCGCTGAGACTACCGATGACCACTACTGCAAAACACCTAGTCCCCCAGAGGGCCATGCTAAGCATTCCTACCAGCCAGGCTACCCGCACTGACGCCCAAGGTGGCGAGCATCAACCCTGAAGCCAACCCATGTTCCTATGAATCCCTCAATAGTTCCATAGCTGTCCGTCCAGATCCACTGAAATCCGCCGGCTAGGGTGTCAGATTGGGTGTCAACTCAGCGCACCCCTGAGAAGTGGTCTGGGCAGCTCGTCATGTGTGTGTCGTACACCTGGAAACTGTGAGAACCATTCGAACACTTCTCTAACTCAGCTACGGGTCAGCTGCAAATTCAGGGTTCGAATTAGGGGTGAGATGGTAGAGGGATGACAAACACTTCAGCGGAGTCTATATTTGACGTACATGTACAATAATTCCAACTTGAGGGGAATAATCCAGTGAGGTTTTTGAGACTAACTCGAGAACGGGTGTGGCGGTCGCATACCGGCGGGACTCAGGGATGGACAGGGTCCTTGGTGTCGCCTGACAGGCCGGTCAAGAGAGACCAGATAGTGAGTTACAGTGCGAACTAACAAACCGGGAGTTATCGTGTACCCACTCCTCGGGTCCACGCTACTTGAGATGGGAAACGTGCTGTCATGGTAAGAACACACGTCTCGATAACAGATGAACAAGCAGCCCTGATCGAGAACTCTCCCCTGTTCTTCGTCGCCTCCGCCGATCCCGAGTTGCAGAGTGGGCCGGACGGTACCGGCCCGGTGAACATCTCTCCCAGAGGCGGTGTCCCACTCCATATCTTGGACCGCAACCGGGTGGTGTTCCTCGATTATTCGGGCAGCGGCAATGAGACCGCGCGACACTCGTCCGCCGGTGGACCGATGACTATCATGGTATGCTCGTTTGAAGAGGGAAACGCGGCGATAGTGCGACTCTATGGAAACGCACGGGTTATGCCACTGGAGAACTCACCGATCGCAGACCTACTGCTCCGAAATGCGACTGCTGACCTCAAACTGCCGACTCGTCAGATAGTGGAGGTCGATGTCGAAAAGACTACCACGGCCTGTGGTTTCGGTGTTCCCGTCATGTCGTTCGTTAGGGACCGGATGCTTGCGGATAGAGGTCTAAAGTACAAGGGCTCGTGACCGGCACCTACTCTGGGGGCGGTATAGGCTCCGCATCGGCTCGGGACGGCCCCCCCTTTGAGTACATGCCTGGTCAACGAGGCTTACCCCTGCGGACCGCGCTCGATCTCAAGCTCATCCACCAGCGCCTGGCTCACCGGTGTGCGGGCGAAGTGCGCTCCCCAACCATCGACCAGGCTCGTGCCGGCCTCGTCGCTCACGCGCACGGTCGCGTCCGACCGCTCGCGCACACCATGCTTCAGTCGCGTGCCAATCCCCGGCTGTTGCGGCGCATGAATAAAGCCATCCCGAATATCCAGGTTCGGGTCGACGAAGTCCTTATACCAGCCTTTGAAGAAGCTCGGCACATGTTCCTGTATCATCGCATTGGGCGAGCTCATGCAGATATGAGAGCAGGCAAAGATATTCACCGGTCCGGTCGCATCGTGCGGCGCGAATGGAACCTGGTGTGCCGAGGCGAGAACCGCAATCTTGTGCGTCTCCGATATTCCGCCGGTCCAGATCAGATCCGGCATGACGATTCGAGCCGAGCCGTTCTCGATGAACTGGCGCAGTTGCCACCGGGTGAGGAGGCGCTCAGAAATGCATACCGGTGTCTTGGTGGCCGCTTGCAAACGGGCCAGGGCATCCGGATTGAGTAAGGGCATCAGGTCTTCCTGCCACATCATTTCGTAGGGCTCCATCGCCTGCGCGATGCGGATGGCGACAGGCAGCGCCCACTTACCGTGGCCGTCATTGGCGATCTCCATTTCCATACCCACGGCGTCGCGGATGTCGCGAATAGGCTTCAGCGCCATATCCAGTTCTTTGAGGGAAAGAGATTGGCCGTCCGACGCCTAGGCCAGGCCGATTGTTGGGCCGCCCTTCATCGCGGTGATCCCCTCATCTAACAACTCCCTCGCCGCCTCTCCAGCGGATTCCAGGGGCATGTAGGTCGCATACACGGCGATCTTCTTTCTGACCGCTCCGCCCAGCAGCTCATATACCGGCAGCCCCACCGACTGGCCCTTGATGTCCCACAGCGCCATGTCCAGACTCGAAATCGCCCGCATCTCAGCGCCACCGTACCCGGCGTGGTCGGACAGCCGGAACATCGCCTCCCAATGCCGCTCGACCGCGAACGGGTCGCGACCGATGAGCAGCGGACCGAACCAGTCATGCACCGCAGCTTCGATCACCGACGGCGCGTACCAGGTCTCGCCCAACCCCACGATTCCCTCATCGGTATGCACCTGCACCCAGATGATCTGGGGCTGCTCTGCAACGCGGATCGTCTCTATCTGCGTGATCTTCACGAGCCTGCCCTTCCTTCTGGGGTGAATGGCATTGAGCGCCCTTCGCGGTGGAGCGCGGACTCTGTCACGTAGAGCCGCCCATCGCCGCCAAAGCCCACGATATATACCATGGTCATCCTGTCCGCCATTGTGATAGCCACTCGGTGCTATATACTCGTCGCCTACAATACCCAGAAGCAACTGTGGATGATCCACGCTCAGCAACTCACCCCACCCCGCATGACCCTGCCTCTGGTGGCAGTATAGGCTAGGGGGCAAGGGGGTGGGGCTTCGGTGTTACAGGTAGTGGACAAGGCTACTACCATCCACGCTTCGTCAAGGCGCTTATCGTGACCAGAATCCTAAAAGTTGGTCTGTGACCTCGTCTGGCGCCTCTTCCGAGAGAAAGTGGCCGCAGTCAATAGGTCCGCCTCGCACGTCGGTCGCCCTCTCACGCCAGGTGTCGAGCATGTTCAGGCGGGCGCCGACCTGCCAGCCGGGCCGCTTTGCCATGTTGCCCGCCCACAACACGAGCACCGGACAGGTGAGTTTACGGCCTCGGTCGGCCTCGTCGTGCTGTAGGTCTAGCTCAATGGAACGATAGTCCATGCATGTCCCGCGAATCGTCTCTGGGTTGCTAAAGCACCGCAGGTACTCGGAGTAGGCCTCGTCGGTGATCGCTCCCTCGACCGCCGTCCAGCTCTCCAGCAGGAAGTCGAGGTAGGTTTTCGCGCTGTTGCTGATCAGGATCTCAGGTAGTGGTGCGGGCTGCCGCATAAGGTTCCAGTGAAACCAGGCGAAGGCAAGGTCGGCATCCATGGAATCGAACGCTGCCTGGGACGGTACGACGTCGAGCGAGGTGAATGACTTGACACGTCTCGGATGGTCGAGCGCCATACGATGGCCCACTCGCGCACCGCGGTCGTGTCCAGCGACGTGATACGACTGGAATCCCAGTTCGGCCATGACCTCTACTTGGTCTTGGGCCATGGTCCGCTTGCAGTAGATGCTTAGGTCTCCGTCTGAGGGAGGCTTGCCGCTGTCCCCATAGCCACGTAGATCCGGTGCCACGACGGTAAAGTGATCGGCTAGCAGAACTGCAACTTTATGCCACATGACATGGGTTTGTGGATAGCCGTGCAGCAGCAGCACCGGCGGCCCATCCCCACCGTGGACTAGATTGATGGTAGTGCCGGATGTCTCGATCTCAGTTCTATCGAATCCCTCGAACATTCCGTGACCTCCAATTGGACTTGGACTATGGACTCGGATCTCAAGCTATACCTGGCCCATGACCTTTTCCAGGTCCTCTTTATTGATGTGAAAGGAATGTCCGTCCGTCGGGAATTGTCCACTGACGACGTCCGATACGTAGGCCTCAAAGGCTTCCTGTATCTGTTCACCCAGCTCCGCGTATTTCTTTACAAATTTCGGGGTGAACTTGTCGAACATGCCAAGGATGTCATGTGCCACAAGTCCTTGGCCATCACAAGACTCACCGGCGCCGTAGCTGATAGTTGGAATGCGGAGACGTTCGGTTACGATCTTAGATATCTGGTTCGGCACGCACTCAAGGATGATGGCGAATGCCCCTGCTTCTTCAATCGCGAGCGCATCATCGATGACTCGTCTGGCCGTCTGAACGTCCCTACCCTGGACTCTATACCCTCCTAGTAGAGAGATGTGCTGAGGGGTCAGGCCGATGTGCCCCATGACCGGGATGCCGGCCTTCACGATCGCCGTGACGATGTGTGCCGCATTGGCTCCACCCTCCACCTTTACTGAGTCGGTGCCGCCCTCTTGCATGAAACGACCCGCGTTGATAATGGCGTCGCGCTCGGAGGTGTTGTTCGACATGAATGGCATGTCTCCGACTACGAAGGCGTATTGGGTTGCCCGCGTGACTGCTTTGGTGTGGTGCAGCATCTCTTCCATGGTTACTGGAACCGTAGTGTCATAGCCCAGGACTGTCATGGCCAGCGAATCGCCTACCAGAATCGTGTCGAGCCCAGCGCGGTCGGCGAGCAGGGCCATTGGATAGTCTGGGATGCTCAGCATCGTAATCTTTCGGCCTTGCTGCTTCATTGCCTGAAGGTCGAATAGCGTAATCTTCCTGCGTTCAGAGCTCGTACCAGTCATGGTCTCACCTCCATCCTTTACCCGGCTCTGTCTGGTCTTATCGGGCGATCTCTCCTTTTCCCCAACCAGATTTACACCACAGGCAGTGCAGAACCGTTCGACGGGTGGGTCTTCTCGACTACATGCTGGACATTTCATGGAACGTATTCCGTATACCATCCCGCATCAGCCTGCCTCTGGGACAGTATAGGCTATGGGGCCAAAGAGGAGGGGACAGGGCTTAGACGAGGCTGTTAGTAGCCAGGGCTGGAGGACTAGCAGGTGAACAGCGAGGATGCTATTAAGGCTTATAAGGCTGTTATGAGGCTGCCTGACGTGGGTCTGGGCCGTAACTGAACAAGGTCACGAGCTTCGACTCATCAAATCAACTCAAATCGGTGTGGGAGGGTAGATGAGAGGAACGTGGTCGGAGGTCTCAGCTACAGTAGAGGCCGGATCGGGCCGGGCCGGCACAGGCCGCGACGGCCTTAGACGAATCCCCTCCTTCGGCACCACTAGAACGGATAATATTTATTTGAATGCATACCACAGTCACAAAGAGGATAATCAATTTATATTAATTCAGTTCGCTTCTATTTTGAAACCACCTAACGACAGTTTCCCACGGACAGCCTTAGTAAATCCAACAAATGAAAAACCATAACTCACACAATTTTTCAGACAATCATCTAGGGATGTAGGTTTAGAGGGCTCTTTTGACCAGCTTCTATGCCAAAGAGTTTCAGCGTTGGTCAAGTGTATTCTTGCAGGATTTGTTGGCCAGGCACCTTCTTCTATTTCGATCGGCTCACTATTTAGATGCCATCGTGTCGCACCGCAGACTACCCAGAAATAACATTCTGCACCTTCTAGCTCAAGTCCGTCTCCTCTAAGTGATACGGTTACTTTTTTGTCGCGAAGATCTACTGGTTTTTCACCCATCCAATTGCGGTAATATATAAGTGGAAGAATAGATACTGGGTTTTCAGGAATGTCTGGAGTCCAAACGTGGTCGTTGGTCCAAACATATCCCTTATCGTTAATCCCACCAGTTTTTTGATGAGTAGTTAGAACCATTATCGCCCGTCCTTCTCTTTGAACCATACTTTGGTGGTAATCGTAAGAACTCCATCCTTCTGGTCCTAACTCAAAAGTGTTGTTTATAATCATTGATGTTAGCCTCCCGAAGGTGTGATCCTGATATTATAGCGGTAAAGCGCAATGCTATATCACGTGACTATTGACTGAATGAAAGATTAATAGCCGTATTTCTTATCTCTGCGAGCATCACCTTGCCTCTGAGGGCAGTATAGCCCTTGTGGGAAGGAGGAGAGAGGGTGGTGGTGACTCTGTACAGAGCTACGCGGCTACCAAGTGAACAGCGAGGATGCTATTAAGGCTTATGAGGCTGTTGTGAGTTAGCCTGACGTGGGGTCTGGGCCATATTTCTTATGCCAGCGTCTATGAGAGTGCTTCTGTGATAGGTTTAGGTCAGGGGGTAGGATAGCATGACAGATAGATCGGTCACCCTATGAAACCTTGGGAGATGCTGGCGACCACCATCACGCCTGACGGCGGTCGCTTTGAACTGCTGCGCCACGACGACAATTATGTGATTTACGCCGACGGCACCGAGGTGATGACGAGCTATTCGCACGGTTCAGAGGAGGCGATGGCGTCACTCGCTTGCCCTAGGCCTCGCGCAGATGCTTGCATCCTGATTGGCGGACTCGGGATGGGCTACACT
>JASLXL010000236.1 GCA_030740335.1 SAR202 cluster bacterium
CCGCCGCATCGAGACACACTGCCTGAGTCTAGTCAGCTTTCGCCTGCTTCTGGAGTTCGTACAGGGCGGTAATCGCCTCCAGAGGCGTCATCGACGCGATGTCCAGACCCAGCAGGCCTGAGATGGCTGGAGGGGTTGTGGATAGAAGGGGAAGTTGCAACGGCCTCGCGCCGTCCCCAGGACCGGGTTTCCCGGCGCTTTCGTCCTCTTCTACTCTCGGCTCAGATGCGCCACTTTCGAGGTCGCTCAGCACCTCCCAGGCCCTGTTGACGACTGCGCCTGGAAGACCTGCTATGCGCGCCACGTGCACACCATAGCTCTTGTCTGCCCCCCCGGGAACGATGCGCCGCAGGAACACAACATCGCCCTTGTCCTCTGACACAGCGACGTTGAAATTGCGTACCCGCGGCAGAGTTCCAGCCAGTGCCGTTAACTCGTGGTAGTGGGTGGCGAACAGGGTACGGCACCCCAGCCGTGGGTGGCTGTGGATGTACTCCACCACCGCCCTGGCAATAGCCAGGCCGTCGTAGGTGCTGGTGCCCCTGCCTATCTCATCCAGTACAACCAGGGAACGCGACGTGGCATGGTTGAGTATCGTGGCCGTTTCGACCATCTCCACCATAAACGTGGATTGCCCTACAGACAGGTCGTCCTGTAGCCCGATACGAGTGAATATTCGATCCACCACCCCGATGGTTGCCGCCTCCGCGGGCACAAAACTACCGGCCTGGGCCATAAGCGTGATAATCGCCACCTGGCGAATGAAGGTGGATTTGCCGGACATGTTGGGGCCTGTGAGCACGATAAGCTGCTCGTCGTCAACGTCCAGGCACACATCGTTGGAAACGAAGGCTCCCGATGGCAACGCGCGCTCTACCACTGGATGACGCGCTTTGGTTATATCAATCACTCCGCTATCGTCCATTTTCGGCCTGATGTAGGCATTTCGCGACGCAACCTCGCCGAGTGAACAAAGTGCATCAATCCTAGCGATAGCCCCGGCAGTGGCCATGATCCCTGCCCCGCCATCGCCCGTCTGCTGGCACACCTGGCGAAACAGCGTCGACTCCAGCTCAATGATCCGCTCCTGTGCACTAACGACCCTGGACTCGTACTCCTTCATCTCAGGCGTGATGTATCGCTCTCCGCCGACCAGAGTCTGACGTCTGATGTACTCCTCCGGCACCTTCGAGGCATTCGTCTTACTAACCTCGATGTAGTAGCCGAATACCCTGTTGTAACCGACCTTCAGGGAGCTGATACCGGTCCGCTCACGCTCCGTGATCTCCAGGCCTGCGATATACGCCTGGGCGCTCCGCGACGAGTCACGCAAAGTATCGAGGTCCGTCGAGAAGCCTCGTCGTATCACTCCACCATCACTCAACGAGGCCGGTGGGTCGTCCTCAATAGCGGCACTCAGTAACTCGGCGACCTCACGGTTGTCCCCTATTCCGCTGGATAGCCAGGCGACCTGGGCGGCGTCCTCGTCCTCCTCCATCACCCCGCGGATCTGCGGCGCAGCCTCAAGGCTGCGGCCCAGCGCTAAAAGGTCGCGAGGCTTGGCCGTATTGCCCCTCACTCTATTCGTGAGTCGCTCAAGGTCTGAAATCGAGTCCAGAATGGCGACCACACGTCCCCGACGCATCGCAGACTGTACGAACCAAGACACGGCATCCTGCCGCTCCTCCAATGCCTCCAGGTCCATCAGGGGCCTCGAAAGCCAGTCTCGGAGCAGCCTACCTCCCATTGCGGTACGGGTCGAGTCCAGGACTGACAGCAGAGACGCATTGGGATCGTCACCGCGCCCACCCGTGAATATCTCCAGGTTCCGGGTAGTCTGCGGGTCCAACACCATGTGGGCACCAGAGTGATAGGTGTATAGGGACGTGATCTGGGAGAGCGCGGTTCGCTGGTGCCCTTCCAGGTAGTCAACGATTACCCCAGCCGCCCTTGCCGCAAGGGGCAGCTTGTCGCAGCCGAAGGCCTCAAGGGAGGCGACTTCGAAGTGTTTCAACAGGTTTTCGGTTGCCCACTCCAGGTGGAAGGAATCAGGGTCCACAGGTGTCACCATCACACCTTGCTCGATGGGCGATGCCTCCTGCCCATGGGGCACAAGCAACTCGGCGGGAGCCAGACGCCCCAACTCAGAGGCCAGATTGTGCTTCGGGAACTGGCCAGTAGCAAACTCGCTGGTGGTGATATCTACAAAAGCCAGCCCAGCCTCGGTATCTTCAATGACAACGGCGGCCAGGTAGTTGTTCGCCTTGCCGTCCAGAATGGACTCCTCTACGACGGTGCCGGGAGTCACCACCCGGACCACCTCCCTGTCGACGATCCCTTTGGAGGTCGCGGGATCGCTGGTCTGCTCACATATAGCGACCTTGTAGCCCTTGTTGATTAACCGGGCAAGGTAGGGCTCCAGGGCGTGGTACGGGATGCCGGCGAGGGGTATCCGCGGTCCCTTGCCCATCTCTCTCGACGTGAGGGCGATCTCAAGCTCCCGCGATATAGTTCGAGCGTCGTCGTCAAAGGTCTCGTAGAAATCCCCCATGCGGAACAGGAGCACCTCACCTGGGTGCTCCTTCTTAATACGAAGGTACTGCCGCCGTGCCGGGGTAGTCATCGTGCGGCCATTGTAGCGGAGGTGTGTTGCGGCGGGAAGGTTCTCGGGCGCTCTTCGGCTATGGTGTGGCCTCGCCCTAAGAGAAAAATGTATATGGATTTTCTGAGGGACACCCTCAGGCTCGCGGCAGATGGGCTCCGCCCCTATGCACACCCGGCGTCCGCAACCCCACCACCCTAAGCGTGCACAGTACCACTCAGCGTGCCCGGACCTCAAACGTGAGAGTGCGCAGCACCGACGCCCCCCTTTAGCGTGAGGTTTACTTGTGCTATTCTTTGGGCTTCGTTCCAAGTGTTACATGATTCACAAATCATAGTGCAGGTGTCGCCCCGCTCGGTGTGCCTGCCATCAGCAAGACATCGTGCATTCGCGGTGTTTTTATTTGCGCAGGTGAGAGGTGGCGTAGGTGTGGAGATGTGCCCTTCGTGATTAGTTATAGATTTACAGGCCTTCCGCTCCCCGAGAAACAGGGTCTGTACGATCCACAGTTCGAGCACTCGGCCTGCGGCGTAGGCCTGGTCGCCAACATCGATGGGACCCGCTCGCACGAGATCATCAGGCAGGGGCTTGAGGTCTTAATTAACCTTGGACACCGTGGCGCTGAGGGCGCCGATCCGGAGACCGGCGACGGCGCTGGCCTAATGCTGCAGTTGCCACATGAATTCTTCAAGGCAGAAGCCGCCGCGCTCGGGTTCTCGCTGCCAGACGAGGGCGTCTACGGCGTAGCGAATGTATTTTTGCCCATGGATGCTAGGGTACGCGCCGCCTGCGAGACCGCGATAGAAGGTATAGTAGCTCGCGAGAGGCTATCCTTCCTGGGCTGGCGTGACGTGCCAACAGATCCAACTGCCATCGGAGTGCTGGCCGCGCGCATGCAGCCGTTCATGAGGCAGTTTTTCGTAGCGCTCGATGCCCCACTATCGCCCGGCTACTCCTTCGAACTAAAGCTCTTCGTGCTGAGGCGCCAGATCGAGTCGGCGGTTACGGCCATGGGCCTCAAGGAAGCGGACGAATTCTACATCTGCAGCCTCTCATCTAACCGGGTCGTGTACAAGGGTCTGGTCAGGGCGGAACAGCTCGAAGACTTTTACCATGACTTGAGCGAGCCGTCATTGAAGAGCGCCTTCGCCATGGTCCATTCGAGGTTCAGCACCAACACGCTGGGCACGTGGCGGCTAGCGCACCCATACAGACTCGTCATACACAACGGAGAAATCAACACCCTGCGCGGAAATATAAACTGGATGATGACGCGCGAGCCCAGGCTGTCGTCACCAATCCTGGGGGACGACATAGAGAAGCTGCGACCCGTCGTCAGCGCCGGCCAGAGCGACACTTCCACGCTAGATAACGTCCTGGAACTGCTCCTGGCCACAGGTAGATCGCTGCCGCACGCGATGATGATGCTGATTCCAGAGGCTTGGGCCGACCACATCCCCATGGACCAGGCCAAAAAGGACTTCTACGAGTACCATTCATCACTCATGGAGCCCTGGGACGGACCGGCCCTTGTCATCGGTACTGATGGCAAGAAGGTGTGCGGCATCCTGGACCGCAACGGTCTGCGACCCTGTCGATACCTGGTGACCACTGACGGCCTGCTGGTGATGGCCTCCGAGACCGGCGTACTCGACATCCCACCTGAGAAGGTACTTTACAAGTGGCGAATCCAACCTGGCAGGATGTTTATGCTGGATACGGAGGAGGGCCGTCTGGTCGACGATGATGAGATCAAGGCCTCGCTGTCCGCCATGCGGCCGTATGGCCAGTGGCTTTCGGAGAACAAGGTCTCGATGGACGATCTGCCGGAGCCGCCGCAGGTGACCCCTAGCGACTTTGAGACCCTAGCCGCGAGGCATCGGGCATTCGGCTACACGCGCGAAGACCTTGAAATGATCATCAGTCCGATGGGAGCGACGGGCAAGGAGCCCGTGGGTTCGATGGGCAACGACGCCCCTCTTGCCGTTTTCTCCGACCAATCCCCGCTGCTTTTCGGATACTTCAAACAGCATTTTGCTCAGGTCAGCAACCCGCCGCTGGACGCCATACGCGAGGAGATGGTCACTTCAGTGGAGATCTTCCTCGGGGCCGAAGGCAACCTGTTCGACGAAACCGCTGAGCAATGCCGTCGCCTCAAGTTGAACGAGCCTGTACTCACCAACACCGACCTTGAGAAGATCAAAGGTCTGGACCTTCCCGGTCTGCGGTCCAAGAACCTGTCCACACTCTGGAAACCCAGGGACGGACCAGGCGCCCTGGAACGGGCCATGACCGCTCTTTGCGACCGGGCGTCTGAGGCGGTCAAGGACGGCTACTCCCTAATCGTGCTTTCCGACCGGGGCGTCGACGAAGAGCACGCGCCTATCCCAAGTCTTCTGGCGACTGCTGGTGTACACCACAGCCTGATACGAGAGGGCTCCCGCACCAGGGTCGGCCTGGTGGTGGAGTCTGGCGAGCCGAGGGAGGTCGCTCACTTCGCGCTCCTGTTCGGCTACGGGGCCGGCGCAGTAAATGCGTACATGGCCTTTGAGACCCTCGAAGAGCTGGACTCCAACGGCCACGACTCGGGCATTACGGATTACCCAACTGCGGAATCCAACTTCGTGAAGGCCGTCCACAAAGGCGTCGTCAAAGTCATGTCCAAGATGGGCATATCCACTCTGGCAAGCTACCACGGAGCCCAGATATTCGAGGCGGTAGGCCTGGGTCAGGACCTCGTGGACACCTACTTCACGTGGACGCCCTCTCGCATCGGCGGCATTGGCATAGCAGAGATAGAACAAGATTGCATCCGGCGTCACAACTCTGCCTACCATGACAAGAAAGTGGCCGGCTCGCAGGAGATCGCAGCGGGCGGCCAGTACCAGTGGCGGGCCAACGGCGAGCGCCACATGTGGGACCCCAACGCCATCGCGAAAGTGCAGCACGCCGTCAAGTCCGGCGACGCCGCGTCCTTCAGGGAATTCACCGACTACGTGGACTCCCAGAGCGCCTGTCTGGGTACGATCAGGGGGCTGCTGGACTTGAAGGACTCGGACGAACCGGTGCCCCTGGACGAGGTAGAGCCAGCCAAGGAGATCGTCAAAAGGTTTGCTACGGGCGCTATATCCCTCGGCTCCATCGGCCGCGAGGCCCACGAGACTCTGGCGATTGCAATGAACCGCATGGGCGCCCGCTCCAACACCGGAGAGGGAGGAGAGGATTCGTCGCGGTACAAGCCCGACGATAATGGAGACTCTCGTAACAGCGCGATGAAGCAGGTGGCTTCCGGGCGCTTCGGCGTCACGATCAGCTACCTCGCCAGCGCGACCGACCTGCAGATCAAGATGGCCCAAGGCTCGAAGCCCGGCGAGGGCGGCCAGCTGCCAGGGCACAAGGTAGACGAGTACATCGGCTCGGTCCGCAGCTCGACGCCAGGGGTCGAACTGATCTCCCCGCCACCACATCACGACATATACTCGATCGAGGATCTCGCCCAGTTGATCCACGATTTGAAAAATTCCAACCCGGAGGCCCGAATCCATGTCAAGCTCGTATCCGAGGCGGGCGTGGGTACGATCGCAGCCGGTGTGTCGAAGGGCCACGCCGATGTCGTACTCATTAGTGGCGACAGCGGCGGCACCGGCGCGTCGCCGGAATCGTCGATCAAGCATGCAGGGCTCCCATGGGAGCTTGGTGTCGCAGAGACACAGCAGGTCCTGGTGATGAACGACCTGCGGGGCCGAATCGTCGTGCAGACGGACGGCCAGCTCAAGACCGGTAGAGACGTGGCGGTAGCCTGTCTGCTGGGGGCAGAGGAGTTCGGATTCGCCACTGCCCCCCTGATTTCGATGGGCTGCATCATGCTTCGCAAATGCCACCTAAACACCTGCTCGGTCGGCATAGCCACCCAGGACCCGGAGTTGCGCAAGAAGTTCGCAGGCAAGCCCGAGCACGTCATCAACTACTTCTTCGCCCTGGCGGACCAGCTCCGCGAGATCATGGCGAAAATGGGATTCCGCACCATCAACGAAATGGTGGGCAGAGTGGACAGGCTGGACGCCCGCAAGACCTCCGACCACTCGCGGGCAAAGGGCCTGGACTTGAGCAGTCTGACGTACATACCGAAGGTTCCCGAAGGCGTTGCCACATACTGCAACGAGGGACAGAAGCACGGCCTGGACAAGGCCCTGGATCACAAGCTCATTGCAAAGAGCCGCGAGGCACTCGAAGCCCGCACACCAGTGCGAATAGACCTGCCGATCACGAATGCCAACCGAACCGTCGGCACTATGCTAAGCTACGAGGTATCGAAGCGCTACGGTGGCGAAGGGCTCTCGGAAGACACCATTCAAGTGCACCTGAACGGCTCGGCGGGCCAGAGCTTCGCCTCGTTCCTTGCCGCCGGGATCAGCATGTACCTCGAAGGCGACGCCAACGACTATTTCTGCAAGGGTCTCTCCGGTGGCAAGGTAGTTGTGACCCCTCCAAAAACATCCACTCTCGTCCCCGATAATAACGTCATTATCGGAAACGTTTCTCTATACGGCGCTACCGGGGGCTCAGTTTTCGTAAACGGCGTCGCCGGTGAACGTTTCGCCGTGCGCAATAGCGGAGCGGAGGCAGTCGTCGAGGGCGTGGGGGATCACGGCTGCGAGTACATGACGCGAGGCCGCGTTGTGGTGCTAGGGCCGACCGGCAGGAATTTCTCCGCGGGCATGAGTGGCGGCGACGCGTATGTTCTGGACGAGGATGGCAAGTTTGCGGCCCAGTGCAACCTCGAAATGGTCGACCTGGAGCCCGTTGAAGAGCAGGAGGACATTTCGGGTCTGCGGCGGTTGCTGGAAGACCACGTGAAATACACCGGCAGCGCCACTGCGAATCGGGCCCTGGGAGACTGGGACACTATGTTGACCCGGTTCGTAAAGGTGATGCCGAGGGAGTACAAGCGGGCGCTCGCGGAGCGCGCCGCGGCGGGGAACGGCAGCAAGTTGGCCGAGGTAGCCGGAAATGGGTAAGCCCACCGGCTTCAAGGAGCACAGACGGATTCCGGCGCCGAAACGTCCCGTAGCCATGAGGCTCCAGGACTACTCGGAGTTGCTTGCGACCTGGCATGAGGGGGACATCCGCGACCAGGGCGCCCGCTGCATGAATTGTGCCGTACCTTTTTGCCACCAAGGCTGTCCGCTGGGTAACCTGATCCCCGACTGGAACGACCTGGTATACAGTGGCGAGTGGAAACGCGCTCTCGACTCTCTCCACTCGACCAACAATTTCCCTGAGTTCACCGGCAGAATCTGCCCCGCGCCATGCGAGGCGAGCTGTGTCCTGAACATTAACCAGGACCCGGTCACCATCGAGCACATCGAGATGGCTGTCGCCGACCGAGGGTGGTCGGAGGGCTGGATTACCCCACAGCCGCCCTCACACCGCACAGGTAAGAGCATCGCCGTTGTCGGGTCCGGCCCCTCTGGACTTGCCGCAGCCCAGCAGCTTAACCGCTGCGGCCACTCCGTCACCGTTTTCGAGCGGGCGGAAAGTATTGGCGGG
>JASLXL010000237.1 GCA_030740335.1 SAR202 cluster bacterium
CTGGACGAGATCGAGAAGGCACATCCTGAGGTCTTCAACATTCTCTTGCAGATTTTCGACGACGGCCACCTAACCGATGCCAAGGGCCGGAAAGTCGACTTCCGTAATGCCATCATAGTCATGACGAGCAACATTGGCTCCGATCTGATCCGGCAGGATCGCACCCTGGGATTCCCGAAGAAGGGCGACGATTCAACAGCGTCGAGCTACGACCGCATGAAGACCAACGTACTGGACGAAATCAAGCGTTTCTTCCGGCCGGAATTCCTAAATCGTATCGACGGCACAGTCGTGTTCCACCCGTTGAGCCGCGAGCACATGTCCTACATTGTCGACCTGAACCTCGAGGATGTCTCGGCAGGTCTGATCGAAAAGGGCATCAACCTCGAAGTGACCGAACGAGCCAAGGACTGGCTAGGTGAGAACGGATACGACGCAAGCTTCGGGGCCCGACCGGTCCGCAGGCTTATCCAGGATCAGGTAGAAGACAAGCTTTCTGACGCTATCCTGGACGGCTCACTCAACCCTGGTGATACAGCGGTCGTCGATCTGAACGACGATGGGGACATCTTTGTCAAGGCCGAATCTCCACTGCCAGCGGCTTCCGTCTAGGAGGTACTTGGCAGAAATAGCATCGCCCGCGATCCTAGCGGAAATCAGAGACTAAGATGAAAAGACCTAGTCAACGACTGCTGACTAGGTCTTTTCATCTTTCTGAGGAAATACCGGAACGAAAGACCGCGATGCCTGGTGCTCCCAAGTTATGTAAGCCACCCATGCAAACCTTCAGCGGCGTTGCTGTCTCGGGTCCAAGGCCTCCCGTAGGCCGTCTCCGATGAAGTTCCACGACAGCACGGTGACGAAAATCGCAAGGCCGGGGAAAGTTGTCAACCACCAGGCCAGTGTAATGAACTCCCGTCCGGTGGCAAGCATGTATCCCCAGGAGGGTGTCGGCGGCTGAATTCCGAGGCCGAGGAAGCTAAGGCCGGCCTCGATGAGAATCGCGTAACTCATGCCCAAAGACACCTGGACGATGACCGTAGACAGAGTGTTCGGGAGAATGGTCCGCAGCATGATCCTGACCGCACTGGCGCCAATCGCCCTGGCCCCCTCCACATACTCCTTCTCCCTGATGGAGAGTGTGTTGGCGCGGGTGACTCGGGCAAATGAGGGTATGAAGGCGACGGCGATGGCAAGCATGGCGTTTCGGAGAGACGGACCCAGCACAGCCACCATAAGAATGGCCAACAGCAGGGCGGGAAAAGCCAGAATGGCGTCTACTATCCGCATGATTATCGTATCGATCCAGCGACCGTAGTAGCCCGCGGCCAGCCCAGCGGAGACGCCTATCACAGTGGCGATAGCCATCGAAAGAACACCTACTTGCAGCGACACACGACCGCCCCAGATGATCCGGCTCAGGTTGTCCCTACCGAGGGAATCGGTACCCGCCGGGTGATCCCTGGACGGAGACTGCATCAGAGCGTCGAAGTCCATGTGGAGCGGGTCCGTGGGTGAGATCAGTGGCGCGAAGACAGCGGCAAGCGAAAGCACGAGTATGATGATCACGCCGAGTAGGGCGGTCCTGTTACGCGCAAAGGTGGATAGTATTGTCCGTACCATCCCCCTGCTCTTCCTCACGTCGGCCCGCTCGTCGACCCACGCTGGCGTAGCTACGCTCATTCGAACCTGATTCTTGGGTCGATATACCCGTAGACGATATCGGCCAACAGATTGATCATGATATATATGATAGCCGTCACTAGTACCACCATCTGGATGATAGCGAAATCTCTGGCCTGGATAGCATCGACCAGCAGTAACCCTACTCCAGGCCAGCGGAACACGGTTTCGGTCACCAGAGAGCCGGCCAGCAGTCCGCCAAAATCCAGAGCGATGACGGTCACGACCGTCAGCATTGCGTTCTTGATAGCGTGGCGAACGACTACCACACCGTACGGCATCCCCTTCGCTCGGGCGGTCCGGATGTAGTCAGCGCTCATCACATCGAGCATCCCCGAGCGCATATATCGGGTCAGCGCGCCAAGAAGTTGTATCCCAAGCGAAACGGTGGGCAACACGAAGTGCTTCCACTCAAACCCGCCGCCGATTGGTCCATAGCCCGAGGTGGGTAGCCAGCCAAGTTGAACCGCGAAGAACAGGATCAGCATCAGGCCGACCCAGAAGCTGGGAGCGGCGATTCCGAACAGGGACACGGCCGAGATCACATTGTCCAGCCAAGTAAATGGGCGCAGCCCAGCTACGATTCCCATCGGCAGTGCGACCCCAACCCCAAAGGCCATAGCCGTCAGCGTTAGCGGCACAGTTCGTTTAAGCTTCTCCCAGACGAGGTCCGCGACCGGATACTCGGCGCTGTACGAGAGGGACACGCCGAGATCGCCCTGAAAAATGTTACCCACCCAAATCAAGTACTGGACCGGGATCGGTTTGTCCAGGCCCATCTGCCTGCGCGTCTCTTCCAGGCCCGCCCTGGACGCCTCCATGCCCAGTCTCGCAACAGCCGGGTCTCCTGGGGCAAAGCGAACCGCGGCGAAGATGATCATAGACATGACGACAACCACGTAGGCGGTCTGCAGCAGCCTTCGCGCGATGTATCTCTGAATCTTGTACTACTCCATAACAGCAAATCCCGCCCGACGACCGACCGCCGGGCGGGATGCTTTGACGTACTGGTGCCTAGGTCTAGTTAGACCAGGACCAGTCCTTTGCGTTCCAGTAGCCCTTCGGGCTCACATACGCGTCTTTCAAGTGCTCGTTGGCCGCGAAGAAGCGGGGCATGCTCTGTAGCTTTACCATTGGCACGTCGCGGTTAACGATAATGTCGACGATGTCGAGGTATGCCTTAGCCCTGACCGACCTGTCGGTCGTGGACTTTCCGAGATCAAACAGGTCCTCGATGTCCTGGCTGAAGTAGCGCATACCATTGTTACCCTTGAAGCCCTCGGTAGCCGAGTCTGCTCTGAACAGAGACTGCATCAGGCCGTCCGGATCGGGCTCGCGGGTGTACCACGCATCGCCGAGGTCGAACTCCTTGTGGATGCCACTGTAACAGCGTGACACGGGCCAGTCCGCCCCTGAGCACTCGACACCGAACCAGACCTTGTCCAGCCATGTCGGACTATCAACGATGACGATCTCCATGTCGATTCCGGCTTCGGCCAGGTTCTGCTTGATCACCTCGGCCATCTTCTGGGTGACAGGGATGTTCTCGGGCATGTACTTGATCTTCAGCTCGCCAGGCCCATATCCGGCCTCGGCCAGCAACTGCTTCGCCTTCTCAACGTCGCGTTCTGGGCACTCAAAGGGCAGGTATGCCCAGTGATCCTCCAGGATAGGGTTGCAGCTTGGCACACCCAGCCCGAAGTAGATGGCAGTGTTGATGGCAATGGGGTCGATGGCCAGTTGAACAGCTTGGCGGACCTTGAGGTCAGCCATCGGGCCCTCTTTATAGTTAAAGATGACAGTCATGTACGACGCCGTGATCCCGTCTCTCTGGGCCAGAATCTCCAGGCCTGGGGTGGCGGCAACACTCGCCATCTGCTCATAGGGCAGGTCGACGGCGAAATCGATCTCGCCGGCCTTCAGGGCCGCAATCCGGGTCTGAGGATCTTTGATCGGCACGATGATCACCTTCTGAGGACGCTGATCCAGCGTGTCCTTATCGAAGTAGTCATCGAACTTCTCGAGAACGAGCCTGTCACCGGGAACCTGCTCGACGAACTTGTACGGGCCTGTGCCGATGGGGTTCGTGTCCAGGCTGTCGACGGTGCCCTTGTCGAGTATGGCTAGGGACCAGTGGGCCATCGAGGGGATGAATACAGGTGTCGCGTTAGTCAGCGTGACGGTGAATTCATAGGGGCCGCTGGCCTCGAAGGAAACCACGTCGTTGAGCTCGCCCTTACACCTGCCCTTGTCAGCGATCTCATTCCGGCACCTGTCCCAGCTAAACTCAATATCTTCAGCAGTCAGGTCATTGCCGTTGTGGAACTTGACGTCTTCGCGAATCTTGAAGGTGTAAGTCTTGCCGTCCGCGGACGTTGTCCAACTCTCCGCAATGTCCGGCTTCGGGTCCATCATCGTCGCGTCGTACTGCAGCAACCTGCTGTACATGAACTCCGAGAAGATGATGTCAGTGCCCGACTGGCTCTTGGCGGCGTCCATGAACTGAACCTCGCCGCTGTTGCCTATCCTGAGAACCGAGTTAGCCGCCGGGAGCGGGGCCGGTACAGCGGTCGCCACCACTATTACCTCTTTGACCACCTCAACAGTGACCGTTTCGCCCGGGACCTCCACGATCTCCGGAGCGCCGCTGCAAGCCGCAAGCGCGAGAGCTGCAACCACAAAGAGCGCCGCGGTCCATCTAAGAGCTGTGGTTTTCACAGTATCAACCTCCTAAATCCTTGTGCTAGTGGAACGGCACGATTGCCAATCCCGGGGGATCACTCGCATTCAAGGCCATTTCACATCCGGATTCGGTTCCTTGTGCACCAAATCCGCGGAAGTGCGGCCATATTGACGTATTGCAAGACCATTGTCAACCGGCCCTCCGAATAGTTGAACTCATCGTCCCTCCAGCCCTGCGACTCTGATATATTTGACCCGGTTGATAAGAGGTAAATTGAGTGCCGAAAACCAGGAAATCATACGTATGTGATAGCTGCGGCAACGAAAGCCCGAAATGGGAAGGACGTTGTCCGGCCTGCGGCGAATGGAACACCCTGGGTGAGGTGCCGGTTGAGAGCGGGTCCAGACGGCAAAAAGGCTGGTCGATTTCACCCGCCACGCCCCCCATGGAATTATCCGAGGTATCCACAGAGCACCTCCCAAGGCTCCCGGCCTCCTCGGAAGAGATGAACCGCGTACTTGGCGGCGGCGTTGTACCAGGCTCAGTCATCCTCGTAGCGGGAGACCCCGGGATCGGGAAGTCAACCTTGTTGCTCCGGCTTGCGTCCGACATCGCCGACGCGGACACCGAGGTGCTCTACATCACTGGCGAAGAGTCGATGGCTCAGGTCAAGATGAGGGCCGACCGCCTCAGCATCCCGGGACAGGGCCTGTTCCTTCTTCAATCGACCGCACTTGGCCAGGTCATGCAATACCTGGATGACACACAACCCTCCCTGGCGATTATCGACTCGATCCAGACACTCTACGACGACTCACTCCCCTCCGGCGCTGGCTCCGTAGCGCAGATAAGGGAATGCACGCGAGCCCTCACGGAGTGGGCCAAGACGAACGGCGTACCCGTCGTGCTTACCGGCCACGTTACGAAAGGCGGCGAGATCGCCGGCCCCCGCGTCCTCGAACACATGGTTGACGTGGTGCTCTACCTCGAAGGCGACCCTTTGAGCTCGTGGCGGCTGCTCCGCTCCATCAAGAACCGCTTTGGCGCTACCAATGAGGTCGGGGTCTTTTCGATGGAAGAGCAGGGGCTCGTGGACGTGCGGGACCCTTCGACGGCATTTCTGTCGGAGCGTCGTAATGGCGCTATAGGATCGGTTGTGGTAGCGACCCTGGAGGGAACCAGGCCACTGCTGGTCGAAGTCCAGGCGCTCACAAGCCCTTCTATGCTACCTGCTCCTCGGCGCGTCGCGACGGGCGTGGATCTGAACCGATTACTACTCGTCTGCGCCATCCTGACCCGCCGAGTCCGGACGTCCCTGGCCGATCAGGACGTGATCGTGAACGTCACCGGCGGGCTAAAGATTGGTGAGCCCGCTGCAGACCTTGGGATGGCCCTTGCCATCGTTTCCAGCCTCCGGAATACACCCGTTGCCTCGGACTTGGCCGCCATCGGTGAACTGGGGCTGAGCGGAGAACTACGCGCGGTACCCCAGCTTCCACGTCGAGTGGCGGAGGTTGGCCGACTGGGACTTGCGAGGTGCCTTGTCCCGATCACAGGCGGCGGCGCAGACTTCGGCAAGAACAGCATTGCGGCAGTAGTGACCAATCACCTAAAGGACGCCATCGACGCCGCCTTTCCACGAAAAAACCAACGCGCCGTCCGAGAGGTGCCAGAGACACGCTAGACGAAGTCGGGATTTCCTTGGCCGCAACGATAAGATATATGTACCTCTAGGCTGCGTAAATCTGCCGAATGCCAAAAGGCTGTACAGCAAGATGCCTTACATACCATTTATTTTGTTGCCAACAAGAGATTGGCGTGGGGCCACTCCCCAAGATGATCAAATGTGGAGGACGAGAGTATCGGGACCCCGAGAAGATGTCATGACACAGATCGAAGAAAAATGGGCGGAGCTCAAAGCCCAACTCTCCAAGGTACCCGTCAATCGCATGGAAGATAGTGGAGCGGTCGGCCCCTGGTTGGTCAAGGACGTGGTGGGGCACATCACGTCCTGGGAACGTGAGCCGATTGCCGCCGTTTCCGGCTACATCGCGGAGAGGGACACCGCCGCTCTAGTATGTAAGTATGACCTCGACGGTTTCAACTTGCGTGCCGTCGAGGATACCAGGTCGAAAACCCTGGACAATTTGATTGCTAATCTCGATCAAACCCACACAGAACTGCTAGCATTCGTCGCTGGCGTGCCGGACGACACCCTGTAGGAGGACGACATCATGAACAGCATCCGTGAAGGCACCGTTGATCACTACGCCGAGCACGCCACCTCAATAAGGCAGTGGCTAGACACCGACGGAGCACCATCTTGAAGACTGCATACCTGCAATGTGTAGGCGGTGTCAGCGGAGACATGCTCCTAGGAGCCCTCGTGGACATCGGCGTTCCACTGGACGACCTCTACGCCGTGATAGATCGCCTGGGTGTGGAGGGCGTCTCGCTAACCGCCCAAAAGGGCCAGCGTGGCGGCGTGCCAGGAACCCATGTAACAGTGAATCTCGAAGAGTCTCAGGCCTCCCACACAATCGCGGATTTCGTACGTATCACTCGCGAGTCGGGCCTTCCAGCGGCGATGATCGAGCCCGCCTGCAAAATTTTCGAGCGGCTGGGCGAGGCCGAGGCGCAGGTCCACGGGACGCACCACGGAGAGAGCACTCAGCTGCACGAGCTGGGCACGCTGGACACCCTCGTAGACGTCGTAGTCACTGTAGCAGCCCTAGACATACTGCAAATACAGAACTTGACCTGCTCTCCCCTGCCCTCGGGCTCAGGCGTTTTCAGGTCCGCCCACGGCAAGCTCCTCGCACCGTCCCCCGCCACTACGGCCCTCGTCGTGTTCGCCAACGCTCCAATGTCGCCTCCGCCCGGCGGCGACCAAAACGCCGGCGAGATGGTCACCCCCACTGGAGCTGCCATCGTCACTACCCTCGCAACATTTCGCCAGCCCACAATGACGCTGGACAGAGTCGGCTACGGGCTCGGCTCCCGCAATCCAGAAGCCTATCCCAACGTCGTGGCGCTCCGGATTGGCGAAGAATTGGAATCGCCCGCCTCCGGCGGTCTCAATCTGCTCGAGACCAACATCGACGACATGAGCCCGGAGCTGATCGGCTTCGTCCAAGAACGCCTCTTTTCGCTGGGAGCCCGCGACGTGTGGCTCACACCCATCCAGATGAAAAAAGGCCGCCCTGGGACTCTCCTGAGCGTGCTCCTTCCAGCCGAACTTGAGCACGAGGGTCTAGACCTCGTGATGAGGGAGACGACGACCCTCGGCGTCCGGGTCCGGCCCATCACACGCTACGAGGCCGAGCGCGAGATAGTCACCATCGAGACCACGCTGGGCGCGGCGCACGTCAAGGTCAAGCGGTTGGATGGCAGCGCCGTATCTGCCTCACCCGAGTACGAGGACTGCCGCCGAATCGCCTTGGAATCCGGGATCCCGCTTCAAGACGTCTACCGTGCCGTCCAAGCCGAAGCTGCCTCGAAGCTGCTGAAAGAGTAGAATCAAAGCGAACGATTCCAAGGCACGTATGGACCCCAGAATGCTACAATTGGCAGACGCGCAGACATCCCCACACCCGCGCGTTTGGACGGCAAAATGACTTCCAGTGAACAACTGATATATATGGACCACGCCGCGACGACCCCCGTCCGGCCAGAGGTCCTCGACGCAATGCTTCCGTACTTCGGCGAGAAGTTCGGCAACCCCTCTAGCATCTACACCCTGGCTCAAGAGGGCCGAAAGGCCCTGGACGATGCGCGGGAAACCGTGGCCGGAGTCCTGGGTGCGCGGATGAGCACGATCGTGTTCACTGGCGGTGGGACCGAGGCGGACAACACCGCCATCAAGGGGGTCGCCTACGCCCAGCGCGAGGTAGGCAACCACATCGTCACGACCGCCATCGAGCACCACGCCGTGCTCAATATCTGCGAACAGCTCGAGGGCCTCGGGTTTGAGATCACGTACCTGCCTGTAGACAAATACGGCCTTGTCGACCCCGATGATGTCGGCCGTGCCATTGGGGACCGCACCACCCTCGTCAGCATCATGTTGGCCAACAACGAAATCGGGACCATCGAGCCCATAGCCGAGATATCGCGCATAATAAAGACCGAGGCGAAACGCCGTGGCCAAAACATAGTTCTTCACACCGACGCGGTGCAAGGCGCTGGACTCCTCTCCCTGGATGTTGAACGCCTCGGCATCGATATGATGAGCCTCTCGGCCCACAAATTCCACGGACCAAAGGGCGCAGGCGTGCTATACGTCAAGCGCGGCACACCATTCGAGGGCCAGCAGATGGGTGGAGGCCAGGAGAGGGAGCGCCGCTCCGGTACGGAAAATGTTCCGCTCATTGTAGGGCTGGCAGAGGCCTTGCGGCTGGCGGAGGAGGAGCGACCGGGCCTGTCCAAACACTGCCTCCGTCTGCGCCAGATGATTGTTGCAGGGGTGCGGGAGCGGATTGAGGGCGCGCACCTCAACGGCCACCCTGCAGCGCGCCTGGCGAACAACGTCAATTTTTCTTTCGAGTCAATTGAGGCCGAGCCCATACTGCTGGGCCTTGATTTCGCTGGGATATGCGTCTCCAGCGGGAGTGCCTGCTCCTCAGCCTCTCTGGAGCCGTCTCACGTTCTCACGGCTATCGGATTGTCGCCAGAGCTCGCTAGGGGAAGTCTCAGGATCACGGTAGGCGCCGACAACACGACAGAGCATGTACAGTACATGTTGACGACTCTGGTGGGGCTGTTGGAGAAGTTGAGAGCGATGCCGTCTCTGTCATCCGCGCATTGAGCCACGCACATGGACAGCAAAACCTGAATAACTAATACCGCATCCTATTTATTGAATGGTCATTTACATTACACTGGACAACCAGACCGTCGATTAATGAACTCTAATATGGAGGCACTGATGGGACACCCGGTAGCGATCACTGACGACTCATTCGACGCAGAGGTACTTAAGTCAGATGTACCCGTGCTCGTCGACTTCTGGGCCGACTGGTGCGGACCCTGCAAGATCATCGCACCCATCGTCGAGGAGCTGGCCGGTGAATATGACGGCAAGGTTAAGTTTGCCAAGTTAGACGTTGATGCCAACCCCAAAGTCGCGTCTACGTACGGAATCCGGGGCATACCGACCCTGCTGATCTTTAGCGGCGGCAGCCCCATCGACCAAGTTGTCGGCGCGGTGCCGAAGACCGTGCTCAAGGGCCGTCTGGAGAAGGCGATAGCCTAGTAGTACAGTAGTGATATCACTCTTGGATATATCTAGGAGCGGCTTGTTGATATTGTTGACAAATCTCGTAAGATAGCCTTCGTAGAATGCGGGAGCGGATGGGTCCTGGTGGGCTTTGCGGACTTCAAATCCGTTGGCCCCGACCCTTCGGTCGGGGCGGTGGGTTCGACTCCCTCTCGCTCCCGCCATCGGTAACCTGATGATAGGGGCACTCACAGCCTCTTGGGCTTGGGCGGACAGCGGCGTGTGAACAGGACTACCGATGTTAACACCAGGGACCGAAGTGTTAACAAGCTCGTCATATCCCGCCTTCAGGTCTGGCCTCCACGGTCGCTTGCCATTGACCATGTAGCTCAGATAGGCGGGCGAAACTCCCAGTTGCTTAGCTATCTGTCTCAAAGACATTGTGTCTTCCCTGCTGATAGTGCGCGTAGTGCGCGCCGAGAGGTTCCGGACACTCATGCCACTTGAGTTACGATAATCACACAGGGACGGCAATTTTGAGTTCTAGTTTGCGGATGCAAGAGGGGCCCTTTCCAGATACTTCGAGGCCCCAGCATGACATGTT
>JASLXL010000238.1 GCA_030740335.1 SAR202 cluster bacterium
GAAAAAGAGCAGAAATAAAGAGGGACCTGGGAGACGATTCCCAGGCCCCTTAACGTATTCCCTTCATCCAGCCTCCTCTCCCGTCAAACGGGAGAGGAGTGAAGTGAGGAAATCTTAGTCTGCGTCTGCACCCACGGACAACTTTTCGCGTATCGCGGCCCTCATGGCCTTGACCCGTGTAAGCTCGGGGTGTCCGCCCTCGTCAGCCTTGTCGAAGATCTTGTCACCTCCTGCGAATACCTGCAATACGCCGGCCTCACCTGGGGTGATTGTTAGTGCAATACTGTTGCCAGCTTCAGCGAAGAACTCGGTGGCCATCCAGGCCGCCTCTCCGTGATAACTTCAAGGTACGCAGTAGATAATCTCAACACTGAGCTTGTCTTCCAGAGACACGTCACACCTCCTAATTTTCATCCTCGAGCCCGTCCGAACGTGCAAAATCTATCATAGGCGCTGTGGCCTGTCAAAGTGCGGCAGCGGCTGCGTTGACGCCTGCACAGGGTGTTGATAGACTCCACCCACCTCGCATAATTTGTGCCAATCCAAGTCCCTGGAGGCCGCGATGATTTTCGACGGCCACGCGTACTGCCTTCCCGATCTCTCGGGTGCCGGCGGCTTCGAAGATCAGGCCGATTTCCGGCGACATCTTCAACTTGCGACCGCTGGCATGGGTCACAGCCTGCCTCCCTGGCGAGCGAGCGATCGAGCATGTGCCGACACGAGCGGTCTTGCCGACCTGTCCAAGGGCTGGGGCTTCGCCGCGCTGAAAGACGCCGAATTCCGGCCCGGTACCCATGGGCGATTCGAGTGGACGGTCAAAGGCGATGACTATGTAAAACAGCTACTGCCGCCGGGTATCGCGGCCATGTCCTATTCTGCCGAAAATCTGGTGGCAGACATGGACTACGCCGGGATAGACCGGGCACTGCTGCAACGCACCCCGTATCTTGGAATCGGCAACGACTTCGTCGCAGAGTGCGCCCGCATGTTCCCGGACCGCATACAAGCGCTTGCCCACGTCGAGGAGTGGCTAATCGTCGCTGATATGCGGACATCCATCGACAAGGTGGATGGTGCGTTCGGCGAATTGGGGCTCTCAGGCCTGCAGTTCTTGCCCATGTTTCTGGACCTGAAAGGCGATGGCGGAGACTGGGCCGGTCCGGCGTTCAAGCCGTTCTGGGACGCGGTGGCGAAACATGATGTGCCGGTATTCTTCACCCTGGGTCCGAGGAGTGGGAGCGGCGTGGACGGCTACGTCGCCGAACTGCAAGCACTGCAGCAATGGTGCGAGCGATACCCCGACATCAGCGTGGTTTTGACCCACGGATTCAGCTGGCGGGACTTCCGACACGGCGACTCGATGTCGCTGCCCGAAGCGCTACTGGACGCCGCGCCCATTGACAGGCCCAACGTCTACTTGCAACTGGTGCTATCGGTCACGCTGGGCGCACGCTGGGCGTATCCGATGCCGCAGTTCCATAACACGCTGGGGTTGCTCGTGGACCGATTCGGCGTCGAGACCTTCATGTGGGGCTCGGACCAGCCCTTCGAGACACTCCATTACACCTATCGCCAGTGTCTGGACCAGATTCGCGGGTACGTGGACATCCTTGGCAACGACGGCGTGGACGCGATTATCGGAGGAAACATGGCGCGACTAATGAGCGAGGTAAATAAATGAAACTGCTGTTGATCGGCTGCGAATACGCGGGAACCACCACCCTGGCGAAAGGCATACTCCGCTGGGGTGAGGATGAGATGGGGGCTTACTTCGGGCTGATTCACGACCACTGGAAGGTGCCCCATGTCACAGGCCACTGGCCCATAGACACCGACGCATTCCCGACGGCCGAGGAGCGACGGGACCTGGTGGACCTCAGCCCGAAATTCAAGGAACAAATGCAACGCCACAGCCTCTACTACCACATCCAGCCGGGGGCTTTCGACAAAGGCAAGGAGGAGCAGCAAGGTTTCTACCCCGACTACCTGGCGATAGGCATGCACATCGAGGACGCGGTATACGGGCCGCTCTACTTCGGCTACGGCGGCGAGGGCCAGCCCGCGCCCCGCGACATAGTGAAGCAGACCGTAGAGCGTGCACTACTCAAATTCGCCCCAGAATTTGTCCTGGTCCACGTAAAGGCGGACCCAACAGTCATCCGTCAGCGAATGGCCGACGCACCCCATGACAACTCGGTGGTGCAGGACAAGGACGTGGAACTGGTCCTGAGGCGGTTTGAGCAGGAGTACAAGTCGTCGACAATCAGGCACAAGTTTGAGCTAGACACGTCAGATGCAGCGGTCGAAGGCACCCTGGCGGAGTTAATTGCGAAACTGGAGCCGTATCTAACTGAAGATGACCGCGAACGAAGACGGGAGAGCCAAGACGTGTGAGACGTCCTGGTCAATCGCTGACTTGAGAGGGCCCTACCCGAGCAAGTATCTGCTCATCAAACGCCCTAGAGGAGTCCTTGAGTACTTGGCACAGGCCGGATATGTTGCCGATTCAGTACATTCTGAATGAGACATCAGATTCCTGGCTGAACGCCACGCTCCTCTACGGCACGTTCTTCGCGGCTGGGCGGGGTGGGAGCTTCTCGCGGACTCCCGGGTTGGCGAGGGACATTGGCCAGGTGCCGCTCAGTAGCCTCGCCGTCTCGTCGCCTATCTGGGCCAGCCCGCCGGTGACGGACGAGTCTGACGTGCCCGCAGAGTGGGGCGTTACGATGACGTTGTCCATATTCAACAATGGGTTGTCGGGCGGCGTTGGCTCAACCTCGAACACGTCTAGCCCCGCACCGGCAATCTGGCCGGCTTGGAGGGCCGCAATCAGTGAGGCCTCGTCGACGACCGGTCCGCGGCAGGTGTTGATGAAGTAGGCAGTGGACTTCATCGCATTGAAGAAGTCGGCGTCGATCATCTTCCGCGTCTCGTTGTTGAGCGGCACGAGAATCGATACGAAGTCTGACCGCTCCGCCAGTTCTTGTAAACTGCCTACCATCTCCACCCTATAATCTTTCGCGATCCACGGAATCGCGTAGGGGTCGTAGGAGATGACGTCCAGGCCGAACACGGTGGCCCTTCGAGCGGTTGCACGAGAAATGTTGCCGAGGCCGACGATGCCGAGGGTCTGGCCATCGATGTTTGGCATGTGTCCCAGGTTCGCCAGCGTGCCTTTGTCCCAGCCACCGGTCCTGACGGCATCGTGCATTCGGGTCAGCTGCTTGGCGCAGGCCAGCAGCATCATGATCGTGTGGTTGGCCACCTGCTCTGTGACGAACCCCGCGGTATTGACCACCATCACGCCCTTTTCGGTCGCGGCGTTGTGGTCGATCTGGTTGAAGCCATGGCCCACGCTGACGATCGCCTTCGCGGTGTCTATCTCCTCGATCACCTCACGGGGCATGGCCATGCCCCCATCGGCGATGATGACGTCTGCCCCCTTGATGGCCTCGATGACCTCTCCCTGGCTTTCGCAGACGTGGACATCCAGCTGATAGTTCCGCCCGGCCAGTCGGGACTCCACGATGCTCGTATCGGGCTCAGACCTGGTAATGTAGGAGATTTTCTGCTGCGTCATCTCTTTCCTCCTGGGATTGGACCGGTGTTTCTGCTCAGGGCATTGTGTCACAGGTGAGGCAGCATTGGAATTCGCGTAAATGTCTGCTAGTTGTTCGTGAGGGCCCCACCGTCAATTCGTCGGTGGAGGTTGCTTATGCGACGGCTAGTGATTGGCTTGCTGCTTGGGATCTTGGTGAGTATGGGAACAGCTGCGTTAGCCTACGAAGACCACAAGGGGTTCTCATGACAAGGTGGAACTGAACCACAACGGGCACACCATAACGGTCTCGGCACATGCAGCCAACAAGTACCTCGCCAAAGGCGACACCTCGGTTATTTGTGGAAACTGGGGCTTCTAGCTGGTAGTCGCAGGGCGTCGGGAGCGGCCCAGAAGGTGGCGGGCGTGTAGGAGTGCTTTGTTCGGTCGGGTCTGCCTCGAAACCGAGGATTATCGGGCGCTGAGGACCCTCGGCAGCGCGGTTGTGCCCATCAGGTACTCGTCGATGCCTCTGGCCGCCTCGCGTCCCTCGGCGATGGCCCACACCACAAGTGACTGACCCCTGGTCATGTCACCGGCTGTGAAGATGCCAGGCACGCTAGTCATCTTGTGCTCGTCGCCCTTCACATTGCCCCGCGGATCTAGCTCAACTCCGAGCTGGTCGAGCATGCCACTGTATTCAGGGTGGACGAACCCCATCGCGAGCAGTACAAGCTCCGTCTCGATCTCGAACTCGGAGTCTGGGATCTCGTTCATGGCAGGCCGGCCCGACGCGTCGGGGGCGCCCCATTCGATTCGAACGCCATGGAGTTTTTCGACCCTGCCGTTGGAACCAGTGAAGGCCTTGGTCAGGATGTTGTAGTCCCGGATGCCGCCCTCTTCGTGGGCCGCAGACAGTCTAAGCACCGTCGGCCACTGGGGCCACGGATTGTCGTCGCGTCGCTCTTGCGGGGGCTCCGGTAACAGCTCGTACTGGTAGACGGCCTCCGCGCCCTGGCGGTGTGCGGTGCCAAGACAGTCCGCCCCGGTGTCTCCACCCCCCAGGATGACCACCCGCTTGCCTGCTGCGGAGATATGAGTAGCGGGGTCTATGGTCTCGCCGGCGTTGATCTTGTTCTGCTGAGGGAGGAACTCCATCGCCAGGTGGATGCCGTCCAACTCCCGGCCGGGGACCGGCAGGTCTCGTGCAGAGGTCGAGCCACCCGAAAGTAGCACCACGTCGAACTCCTGGGTCAGGCGTGTTGCGGGAAACTTGTGCCCGACGTTGACACCTATTCTGAAGGCGACGCCTTCTTCGGCCATCTGGTCGACACGACGCTGTACCACGCCCTTGTCCAGCTTAAAGTCGGGGATGCCCAACCGTAGCAGCCCGCCAATACTTTCCGCCCGCTCGAAAACGGTGACGGAGTGGCCGCAGCGGTTAAGCTGCTGGGCTGCGGCAAGTCCAGAGGGGCCGGACCCGACAACGGCGATGCTCTTACCTGTGCGGTGTGAGGGCGGCTGTGGGGT
>JASLXL010000239.1 GCA_030740335.1 SAR202 cluster bacterium
GTGGCATAATGCCACGGATATCATCCTTGTTCACCGTCATCTAAATCCTCCTATCCAACTTGAGTGCAACGGTCGTCTACTAACCTAAATTTTCTCATTCCCGATAGGTCCTATCTAATGGTCTTAAACAATCCAGTGACATCTGCAATGTCGAATTAAAGCCCTCTCTGAAAGTAGTTTCACTCGAAATGGAAAGCGTACAGCCGCGCCCTGCGCATGCGGAACTTGAGCCGGACCGTCTTCCCTTGCCAGGCGGACAGATCGGACTCTCCCTGCCAGGTCACCGCGTGGCTCAGGAGCTTGTGGCCGGTGATAGGGTCGCAATCGTCGAAGGACCGCCCGTAGACCGGCACGGCGGGCGTACTCATGGTCTCGTGGGAGGCGTCTACCAGAGCGACGCGCACATTGCCGCGGTATCGGGTCCAAGCGTTCAGCACCAGTCGCCCGCCTGTGAACGTGAAAGGCACGGTTGAAAAGCCGCCTTCGGTTTCGGCTTCCAGCGACGTGAACCCGTCCCTCCGCCAGGTCGCCCGGCAGATGTATCCCACGTAGCCGCCCGTGGGGCTCGGATAGGCCTCTTGCAGCAGGCTCTCGGGACGATCGTACATGTTGTTGTGGGAGTACCGGCAGGGGGTTATGGCGAGGGACAATTCATCGGGCTCAAGAGAGACAAGCCCTATCCCTGCGAAGACACCTGCCTCCCAGTCTCTGGCTGGGTCCCCACTGGTACCAGGATCCCCGGACGGGATTATCGGTTCGCGGATGGGGCGCTCCCAACTCACCCCGTCGCGGCTCGTCATGAGGTGCACTTGTCTGATGTCCTTCTGCCGCTCGTAGAGAGCGGGGAACATCAAATGAGCGTCGGCATCGGGCCACGGCGTATAGGCGTTAGTGTAGATGTCCGCGCCCGGATTGTCGTTCAGGTCGAGGGACACGATGGTCTTGGGCGGCGGCCAGTTCTCGAAGTCTTCGGTCTCCGAGTAAGCTATGGTTCGGCGCCCGTGGAATCTGCCCGACTCGTGGCCAGTCCATCCTCGGAAGTAGCCCACGTAGCGTCCCTTTTGCTCGTCAAACCGGGCCCCGATCTGGGTGTCGCTGAAGTAGTCGTGGACGATCGGTTTTTCAATAGCCGTCCAACTTAGCCCGTCGGGCGAGTTCGCTCCGTAGACGCATCGGCTGCCGTCTCGTTGGTGCCCACGGTGAATCAGCTTGTACCGCTTGTCTGGCGGGGCAGTGGGGTCTTTGAACATGGATGCTGTCGGCACCGGCCTGTTCAGTGAGACATCGAGTCCGTAGACCAGATTATTGTCTTTCGAGCCTTCGAACTCGACCGTGCCTACAGAAGGTTTTACCCAGCTGACGCCGTCCTTAGACTCAGCGTAGCAGAGCATGTAGGTGTTCGGCTTCTCCACGCGACCTTGCGAGTTTCCGCCGTCGTACACCGTATAGTAGAGTCGATAGAGTCCATCGTCCTCGAAGATCGTGGTATGTAGGGTGAAGGATCCTTCCCAAGGCCTCTCCAGCGCCACCATTGGTTCCGGATCGATGCGAGGTTGATGCGCGACGATACGCACCCCGTAGGGCATCTCCCAACTGCCCTGTTGGGCGTCCCCCCAGGATACGCCATAACCGGGCTCCACCAAAGACCAGTCGATGAAGACGTGCTTTTGCCTGCCCAGCCTAGGAATTTTGAACGCCATGGCTGACCTCCTTCTTGATGCCTGATCAGCTACTTTCCAAGCATACTCTGATACAAGCACAACATCCACCAGGAACTGCGGGGATGTTGTGGTGGCGAAAATGGCCTAACGCTTGAGAGAGACCATGAAGTTTACGACCATCCCGTCAACATCTTTACGCAGGTTGTTCCCTAACCTATACTGCCCCCCAGTCCCATCTATGGGGGCTTCCCATCCCTCTTCATGACCAAGAACGATAACCTGATCTGCGGGTATCGTTGGACAGGGGACGTCGACGCCATCCAACTACCTAGAGGAACACGAGAGAAACAGATGAAGATTACCGATATCGAGACGTTCATCGTCGACGGAGGATGGCGGCCCTGGATCTTCGTGAAGGTCTCGACCGATCAGGGTCTCACCGGCTACGGGGAGTGCTCCGACTCTCGCTCGCCCCTGGGGGTCGTGGGCACCATCCAGGATCTTAAGCCTCTGCTGATTGGCCAGGACCCTCGGGCCTATGAGATGCGGTTCTGGGACATGGTCCGCCTTCAGCGTCAAAGTATGGGCGGTATCGCGGCCAAGGCCATGGCCGGCGTAGAGCTGGCGTTGCTGGACGTGAAGGCCAAGGCGCTGGGAATATCCGTCGTGGAGCTTTTCGGCGGCCCGACTCGCGACACCGTGCGGGTATACTGGTCCCACTGCGGGACCTCTCGCGCCTTTAACTCCGATCTGCTGGGCACACCTCCTATTTGTTCCATGGATGACATCGGCGCTCTGGGACGCGAGGTGGTCGAGCGTGGTTTCACGGCCCTCAAAACGAACATCGTCATCCCCGGAGATCCGGCTTCGGTATGGTTCGGAGGCTTTGGGGGAGGTCCCGGTACCACTGACCAAACGGTAAGCAGCCGGATGCTTCGCCACATCGAGACCCTTATCGGCACCTTCCGGGACGCCGTCGGGCCGGACGTGGACATTAACCTGGACCTGAATTTCAACTACAAGCCCGAGAGTGCGATGCGCATCGCCAAGATGCTGGAGCAGTTCGACCTGCTCTGGCTCGAGATCGACATGTACGACCCTGAGGCGATGCTTCAGATCAAGGAGTCTACAACGACCAAAATCTGCACCGGCGAAAACCTCTACTACATGCGTGAATTTATGCCATACTTCCAGCTGCACGCCGCCGACGTGTTCATGGTGGACGTGCCCTGGAACGGCTTTAGCCAGGCGAAGAAGGTAGGCGATCTGGCGGAGGTCTTCCAGCTAAACGTGGCCCCGCACAACTACTACAGCCATCTGTCGACCTTTATCAGCGCTGGGCTGTGTGCTGTACTGCCCAACGTCCGCATCATGGAGATAGACATCGACGACGTGCCCTGGAAGGATGACCTAGTCACCAGCAGGCCCGAGATCGTCGACGGCCACATGACGGTACCCTCCGGCCCCGGATGGGGCACCGACCTGAACGAGGAGGCTGCCAGGGAGCACGCCTGGGATGGAACATTGGCAACCTGGTAGGAACTAGGTGCTCGTTGTTGGGGGTGCGAGGAAGGGGCGAGCCCTCGCGGGGACCTGAGGTGGGGCCCATTGCTAGCCACGACAGTGTACCTGGAGAGAAAGTAGTTTGGCGTTGCCATCCGTTGCACCAAGCTAATGGGCGACATGATTGGCGCATTTTGGTAAGACACTGAGTCTACCCATAATGCAAACTCAATAAGCCGTGGCCCAAAGCTCACAGTACCCCTTCCGTCTGTCCGCTCATCTGCATCACCTGAACGGGCCTCGTGTCTATCGTCGCACTATATCTCTGATCCTTTCGAGTCTTGAAGCGTCGGCAAGGTGGACTTCCCACGACATCAACTACCAGCCGAGCTGCCTGGCGATCCTGGACACCGAGTCCTCTCCCTTGGCACCAGTGACGGAGGAGTGGTTGACGACATCTCGCGCCAAGAACTTCGATCCAGACACATGGTCTGAGAAGTTTACGTTGGCCTAGTCCGTGGTGCTGGGGGTTATTCTGTCGGGACTTCGTCCAGATACTGCTCTGGCAGCCTCAGGGTGACCGTAGCACCCGTCTCCATCCGGACTGTCACGAAGTAGTAGTCCTGGTAGAAAGAGGGCGCGTTGATGCCGCCGATTCCGACGTGCCCCGACATTCCGACGAATCCCATGACAAGCCCTATGGCATTCTCGTTGATGCGAACCCGCTGACCCGGTGTGTACTTTGGCCTGGGCATGCAGGATAGTATAGCACAAACGTTCTTATGCCGGGCGATAAAATATGAGCGTCCTAGCCACGGGGTGAGCCGCACGAGAAAGACCCCGACGAACTCGCCGGGGTCTTTCTATAAATACGGGTCGTACGGGACGGGGACTATGCTATACGGGGTTGTCCTTGAACGATATCTTGACGTTCTCCCGTGGAGCTTTCGCGATGTCTACGAGGGCATCGGTGATCGCTTTCGCGACCTTGTCTTTCTGCTCCTGAGTCCTCCCCGCGTTCCACTCTATCTTGACATCTGGCATGTGCATCCTCCTCCTATGAGTCTGGGCCATATTGTAGCAGTCCGGAGTAGGCTGCGGAAACATCCGATTGCGCAGTGAATATGCTATTTCCGATGAAAGAGGTGCGGTGCTCGGTGCGTGTTAAGCACTAAGTGGACAGGTGTTATGCGATTGGATAGCATGTGTCGATTCCTGTGCCCTTGTCTGGTCTGCTCCGGCCCGCTACCTCGACCAGCGATGACCTGAAGGTCGATGTTCGAGGCGGGACGCCTCGAGTAGAAGGCCAGCAAGAATCCGGTCGCACGCAAGTCTTGTAAATCAGGTTGAGATAGACGCCTCGACCTCGATTTTGCTGCGAAAAGCACTACTCAATACCTACTGTGAGTTCTGTACCAAGGAGGCCAAATTGCGAGCAGTCGAATCAGCGAGGGATGAAGCCAACGGCATAGCGGAGAACGTCAAGAAGGTTATCATCGGCAAAGACTCAGCGGTGGAGCTAGCCGTGGTTGCGCTCATATGCCAGGGTCACATACTTATAGAGGACGTGCCGGGCGTAGGGAAGACGATGTTGGCGCGGAGCCTGGCCCAGTCCACCAATTGTATCTACCGACGGATACAGTTCACTCCCGACCTTTTGCCTAGCGATATCACGGGCGTGTCTATCTTCAACCAGAAAAACGGTGAATTTGAGTTCAAGCCAGGTCCAATCATCTCCCAACTGGTGTTGGCGGACGAGATTAACCGGGCGACCCCCAAGACCCAGTCGGCGCTGCTGGAGGCCATGGACGAGAGGCAGGTCACCGTTGAGGGAATCACCCACCAACTGCCGCGCCCATTCACCGTTATGGCCACCCAGAACCCGATCGAGTACG
>JASLXL010000240.1 GCA_030740335.1 SAR202 cluster bacterium
AGGCCAGCCGGTCAGGATCGGCTCGTCGCGCATCTGATGCCAGGTGATCCCATCGGGGGAGGCCATCGCGTAGATCGCCGATTTTTCCCTGCGTCCGATTACCTTGAATCCCTTGAAACTCTCGTCCTCTTTCGCGTCCGGGTTGGCGTCGATGTTTGCGACACCCGGGTCGGGGGAGAACAGATTGTTCTCCATCGAGCCCTGGAACTCTTCCTGGCGCAGGAAAGGCTTGGTCCAGTTGATGCCGTCCTCGCTCTCGGCATAGGCCTTTCGGTGGTAGTTGACACCAGCGACCCCGATGACTCTGGCGTCTTCGCACTTGTACCACATGCGGTACTTCTCGCCATCGAAGGCCGTCGTGAGACCACCGACGTGTCCCTCCTCCCACGGATATTCCTTTTCAATCACCGGCTCTCGCCGGTCAGGGCTGTGGAGGACCCGGGTCACGTCTGTGGACTGGTCGATCCAGAAGTCGTCAACAAATAGCTGGCGGTCAGTGCCGATGTCTGGTGGCTGCGGATTGGTCATATTGGTCGTCTCCCCCTAAAGTCTATGTTCCACTCGAATCCAGCCCTTACTATCCCATGACTTCGCGAAATAGCCTCAAGAAATTGCCGCCAAGTATCTTGGACGTGTCGTCCTTCGAGTAGCCACGACCCATCAGCTCTCCCGCCAGGTCCGGCATCTGATCAGGTCCTTCGAAGCCGTGGGGATGGTAGTGCGGGTCCGGTATAGGTAGTGGTATCGGACGTATCTTGGTCCCTTGCTGGGCGAATAGATACTGGAAGAAAGAGTATGGCTGGTCCTGGCAGAAGTCTGTCCCGATGCCGACGTGGTCTATGCCGACACGCTCGATCAGATCCTCGATCGCGTCGACGTAATCAACGAGATCCGATTCGTATCCCTTGAGAAGGAATGACGGCCACGCATTCGCGCCCACGACGCCGCCCTTTTCGACCAGTGCCTTCAGCGCATCATCGGGTTTGTTCCGCACGTGATCCACGAACGAACGTGCGTTGCAGTGGGTGAATGCCACGGGCTTTTCCGAGGCTTCGATGGTCTCCATAGTTGTGCGGTCTCCAACGTGGGACAGGTCGACGAGTATTCCGAGCTCATTCATGATTTTGACCGCGTCGAGTCCGAAGTTGCTCAGGCCGTCATCGACGCGTTCATAGCACCCGTTACCGAGGAGGTTGCGCTCGTTGTAGGTAACCTGTATCACCCTGACTCCCAGGTTGTAGAAGAGCAGGAGCCGGTCCAGGTCGTTCTCAATGGGAGAGGCGTTCTGCCATCCGAGGAAGACCGCCGTCTTGCCGTCTGTCTTTGCCTTTAAGATGTCGTCTGCAGTCCTGCCTTGGGATAGCGTACCGGCGTGCTCTCGGAAGCGACCGGACCACCCTGCGAGCCGGTCCAGTGTCTCCTGGAAGCCTTCCCAGATCGCCATAGTGGCGTTGATCGCTGTGATACCCCCTGCGGACAGGCTAGGGTAGACGTTGGGACTGCTCCACAGGCTCACATTCAGGCCATCGATCACAATCGCGTCGTCGTATAACTTGCGGGCGGAATCTGCAGTTACCACTGTCGACGTGCCTCCCCTGCGCGGTGTTCGTCTGTTCGCCCTGAGCTCATCCGTAACGCGGGTGCTTGATGCCCCTGGGCGCATGTAGTATACAGTCTGCCTGTGCCTGCACGGCTCAGCTACAGAAATTACGGTCGATTTGTCCGGAAAGAGGAGTGCAGATGATTCAAGTTAAAGTCATTGAGACCGACGTGCTGATCATTGGTGGCGGCGGGGCTGCCTGCAGGGCCGCGATTGAGACTCATGATGCCGGCGCCGATGTGCTCGTAATACTGAAGGGCACGCTTGGTCACAGCGGCTGCTCGCGTTACGTTGGGACCAACGCTGCCGTTGGACCCTGGGGCGACGAGAACGATACCCCCGAACTGGCAATGAGAGATCTGCTGGCCCACGGTGGGTTTCTTGGTAACCAGGAGCTGGTCAAGATTCTGACGGAGGAGTCCGCCGCGAGGATTCAAGAGCTGGAAGAGTGGGGTGTGGACTTCGAGAGGAATGCGGACGGCTCGATCGCCATCACTCATGCTGCCGCACACACCTATCCCAGGAACCTGACCCTCAAGCCGAACGGCCCCGACCCGCAGGCCGACGGTTACTTTCCAGGCATCGCCATGATGGATGCACTGATGGCCCAGATGGACTCGCGAGGCATCCGCGTCATGAACGACGTGGCTCTTGTCGACCTGCTCATCAACGATGGTCGAATTGTTGGGGCGACGGCTATCGATTGCGGAGCCAACAAGTTCATCGCCCTGAAGGCCAAGGCCACGATTCTGGCCACCGGGACCTATAGCCACGTATACTCGCGCGCCTCGACCTCCCTGGAGGAGACGGGGGACGGGCAGGCCGCGGCTTTCCGGGCCGGGGTTGAACTTATCGATATGGAGAACACCCAGTTCATCCCCTCCTGGACGGGAATACCACCGGGGTCGGCACCGGTCAATGTCCTTGGCGAGCAATTCCTGGAGCGGTATGGGGTCACCGGGCTTGAGACGAAAACCAAAGAGGATGTGGTATTCGCAATCGGCACCGAAATCAGGGAAGGACGGGCCACCGAGCGGGGAACGATATTCATCGATCCTACTGGTCCCGAGAACGCCGATACGAAGAAAATGCCGTTCCCTCCCAGATACGTAACCAATTTGCGCGAGGACGGTAGCCTGTATCCAGGCTTTCAGGGCGAGAGCGTAGATTTAAATGGTGGACGCTTCGAGAGCGGGCCCCTGGCCCACACTACGACCGGCGGGATCAGGATCAATGCTCAGTGTGAGTCAAGTGTTCCGGGCCTATATGCCGCCGGAGGCGTCGTCGGTGGTCTGTATGGCCATGCAAGGCCCGAAGGGTTCACGGTGATGATAACTCTAGTGTTTGGCAGGCGGGCCGGGATGTTTGCCGCTCAAGGGGCGAAAGACGTCGGCGACGTGCGGCTCGACGACAGCGCTATTCAAGCCAGCTTCGATAGGGTAGCCAGTGTGGTCGACGGATTGGATGACGAGGGGCTCGAAGCGCTCAGGTCCGGGATATCAGCCACGATGACCAAGTACGCCTGGGTGATCAAGGACGAAGCCGGCCTCACTAGCGGGCTCGAACGTATTCGTGAAATGGCAAACGCCGAGCGCCAGAGGACCAAGGGGCCTCAGGTGGAAGCATCGTCTGTCGACGGATTCGCATGGACCAAGATCCTGAAGGTGCCGAACCTCCTGTTATGCGCCGAGCTGATGCTCATGGGCGCCATCGAGCGGAAAGATAGCCGGGGGGCGTTCTTCCGCGCCGACTATCCGGATGCTGACAACGAAAGCTGGCTCAAGAACATCATCCACAGGCGAAGTAACGGCCAGACGGTAATGGACACGGTTTCGGTGGACCTGCGGTACTGCGCCCCCGAGGTTTAACCCGTGTTGTGATAGCTAGCACGGACTTTAAGGAGTTCCTGGCGATGAAGATTGCAGGTGTGAAAACGTACGTGGTGGCGAACCCGCCTCCGCACAACGGCGGGGCATACTTTGTCTTCCTGAAGTTAACCACCGACGACGGCGTTGAGGGGTTCGGAGAGGTATACGGCGTACCCTTCCATCCCCATCGAGTAACGCAGCTCATCGAGGATGTGGTGGAGAGATACGTCCTGGACTGGGACCCTTTCAGGATCGAATCGATGTGGCGAATCGTCTACTCCTCTGGGTTCACCCAGCACCCTGACCTGTCTCTGGTGGGCGTCCTTAGCGGCATCGAGATGGCCTGCTGGGACATTATCGGCAAGTCCCTCGACCAGCCGATATACAACCTGCTTGGTGGCCAGGTCCACGAGAGGCTTCGCTCTTACACCTATCTCTACCCGGCGTCGGACAGCGAAACGCAGGACTTTCTTTCGGTGGCCGACGCCTTTGGCGATGCCGAAATCGGACCGGAGAGGGCGGCACACTACGTCGAACAGGGTTTCACCGCAGTGAAATTCGATCCCGTCATGCCGATGTCTGCATTCGATCCCAGGCAGCTCTCGATGGAGGCGCTTGAGAATGCCGAGGTGGTAACCAGGAACATCAGGGAAGCAGTCGGCTCCAAGGCAGACCTGCTAATAGGAACACATGGGCAGATGACCACTTCAAGTGCGATCAGGCTTGCCAAGAGGCTGGAGCCGTTCGATCCGTTGTGGTTTGAGGAGCCGGTTCCGCCCGAGAACAAGAAGGAGATGGGCCGAGTAGCATCATCGACCAGTATCCCTGTCGCCACCGGAGAGCGCTTGGCCACCAAGTACGAATTCGCTGAGCTACTCGATAGGCAGGGCGCTGCAATAATCCAGCCCGCTCTGGGTAGGGTAGGTGGCATCCTTGAGGCGAAGAAGATCGCAGGAATGGCGGAGGCGCACTATGTGGAGATTGCGCCGCACCTGTACTGCGGCCCAATCGAGGCCGCAGCCAATATCCAGATCGGCACCTGCAGCCCGAACTTCCTGATTCAAGAGAGCATCGAGACCTTCGGCGGCTTCCACGCCGAGATACTCAAGGAGCCACTACAGTGGGAGGACGGCTACATCATTCCACCGACCAAGCCGGGACTAGGCGTCGAGCTAGATGAAGAGGTAGCAGCCAAATATCCATATGAAGGACCAATATTCATTGAAGTGGAAGACAGGCCGATTTTTCCGTAGTGGCAGAAAGATCGCCCCACATGAGGTGCATGAATGCGAAAGGCAAGGATCGGCGTAGTCGGCGCGGGCTGGTGGTCTACCGAGCATCACATACCCAGTCTAATTGGCTACGACCGGGCAGAGTTCGTGGGTATTGCTGACCCTAAACCAGACAAACTTGCCCAGGCAGCGAATCACTACGGAGTTGAAGGACGCTACAAGAGTCATCACGAGCTCCTTGCAGTGCCGGGCCTGGATGGAGTAGTGATTGCCATCCCTCATGCTTACCACTATGAGGTGGCGCGAGATGCTCTAGATGCCGGTGTAAACATACTGCTCGAAAAGCCCATGGTCCTGAAAGCCGAGCAGGCCTGGGAACTGGTCCGGCGCGCGGACGCAAAAGGACTGCACCTGTCGATCGGCTACACGTTCCAACACACGAGGCACGCCCGGAAGGCCAAAGAGATTGTGCAGTCAGGTGCTATAGGCGACATCCGCTTCGTGTCCGGGGTATTCTCGTCAATGGTTGAGCGCT
>JASLXL010000241.1 GCA_030740335.1 SAR202 cluster bacterium
GAACACCATTGCCTTGGACGATAAGACTGCGATGCAGGCTCTTCGTCTTCTGGACCAACTAGAAGAACTGGACGACATACAAAAGGTCTTTTCCAACGCCGATTTCCCTGACGAGGCATTGGAGGAGTACGCCAACACGGAGTAAAGGTACGGCTAGGTACTTGAGGCTTGTCCCTGGATTCCGATTAGCCTCGAGTCCTCCAGCCACAGGTACTGTCCTAGGAGGACTTCTTGCGGGTGCTGGGTATTGACCCTGGGACATACAAAATGGGCGTGGGCATAGTCGCTCCCATTGGCTCTGACTTTGAGCTGATATACACCGGAGTGATTAGCCCCAAAAGGGGTGACCCCATTTCTAAGCGGCTTGGCTTCCTATTCGACGGGCTCACTGGCATCATCCAGGAGTGGAAGCCGACCTACGTGGCGATTGAAGAGCCATTTGCGGGACGCAACATCAAGGCTGCCATGGCCATCGGCCACGCCCAGGCTGTGGCGATGTTGGTTGCGGACAAATTTTCGCTGGACGTTGCTGGCTATGCGCCGAGTCAGATCAAGCAGGCCGTGACCGATTACGGCGGCAGTTCCAAAGAGCAGGTACAGGAGATGGTCAAGGTGCTGCTGCAGATGGACGAGGCTCCTGCCTCTTCAGACGCAGCCGATGCCCTCGCCATCGCTATCTGCCACATCAACGCCAGTCAGGTCTCGGCAATGGACATGCGGGAGTAGAGTGGAAAAGTGATCACAGGCATAGAGGGAAGGCTGGCCGGTACCGGCTCTAGCTGGGTGGACATCACCATCGGCGGCGGCGTCACCATAAGGGCCAGTGTCCCCGACGCTGGAGCTCTGGGTAGCGTGGGTGAGACCATTCGTCTCTTTACCACGCTGCAGGTACGCGACGATAGTATCACGCTATTTGGGTTCACTACTCAGGAGGCTAGGACGGCGTTTGAGACGCTGATTACGGTCAACGGTGTCGGCCCCAAGGTCGCTATTTCCATATTGTCTACTATGAGCACGGATACTCTGACCCTGGCAGTATCGGCGGGTGACCCCGCGGCGTTCAAGGTTGTGCCCGGTGTCGGTACAAAGACGGCTAATCACATCATTTTGGAGTTGAAGGGCAAGCTGGACTGGCCTAAGATGGCTTCAGCCGACCCTCAGGTCAACGGGGATCGGGACCTTGTCGATGCACTTACCTCGCTGGGCTATTCGGTGCCAGAGGCGATGGTAGCAATCGCCTCTCTATCAGATCGAGAGCCCTTGACTCTGGAGGAAAAGATCAGGGCCTGCCTCGAGCGGATGGGACGAGAGTAGATCCTAGTGACCTCTATCTACGACGCCTGGGCGGACGTATACGACTCAGTCTATTCCTACGTTCGAGACGACATCCCTTTCTATGTGGAAGAGGCGCTCGCCGCCGGTGGCCCTGTGTTGGAACTGGGTTGTGGCACCGGTCGTGTCACAATTCCTATTGCCGAGGCAGGGATCGATATCACAGGGGTCGAGTTGTCCACTGCCATGCTGGACGTTGCCCGTCGCAAGGCCGCTGCGATGTCCGAGGATTCCAAACCTCGGCTGGTCGTGGGTGACATGCGGGAACTCGGCTTCGGAGGGCAGCAGTTTCACCTGATAATAATCCCCTTCAGGGGATTTCTCGCCTTGATGACTGTCGAGGACCAGATGAGCGCTCTGTCCAGCATCTCTTCCCATCTCGTGCCTGATGGAAAGTTGATCTTCGATGTTTTTGTGCCGGACCTCGACATGCTGGTTCAGGCAGGCGACACCTCCTACCACCTTCGAGACGTAATCGACGCTGAGACCGGTAGAAGGCTGGTATTGTGGCACCAGAGCGCCTACGACAACCACGCGCAGATTATCGATGCGAGAATCATCGTGGAGGAGCTTAACGAAGCGGGGACCGTCGTGGGGCGCTATTATCGTGATTTCGAGCTTCGCTACGCCCACCGTTGGGAGTTGCAACATCTGCTCACCACCTGCGGGTATGCCGTAGACGACCTGTACGGTGACTTCGAGCGTACCCTCTTCGATGAAGACAGCAAGGACATGGTCTGGGTCGCGTCGCACTCCTGATTTCCCCGACTTGGTAGTAGTGGCGCACGGCGTGGCCTGGTCCCATGGAATGTCGCACCAGGTAATGTGACGCTCGCATCAAATCGGGTGCGAGACGGTACACTGGTTATTTGGCCAAGCTCTGATATCAGATTTCCAACGTGGTGCTGCGGATGACCGAGCAGAACATTGTGCGTGATGATCGGGTGCGGTGTTTCGGCGGCCCGGACGACCCGCTCATGATGCGCTATCACGATGAAGAATGGGGCTTCCCCGTCCACGATGATCGTCAGTTGTTCGAATTTTTCGTGCTTGATGGATTTCAGGCTGGCTTGTCGTGGAGGACGATACTATATAAACGCGAGAATTTCCGTAGGGCATTTTCGGGATTCGACCCGGAGAAGGTGTCGGTGTACGGTGACTCGGAGATGCAAAGACTGCTGGCGGATGCGGGCATCGTGCGAAATCGCATGAAGATCGTGGCGACTATTTCAAATGCCGGCAGATTTCTTGAGGTCCAGCGCGAGTTCGGCAGCTTCGATAGCTACCTTTGGCGATTTGCCGGTGGTGAGACGCTGCGGAATCCGGACGGCGTCACAATGAGAGAGGTGCCCGCCTCGACGGCTGAATCGGATGCCTTGTCCGCCGACCTAAAGGGCCGTGGGTTCAAGTTCGTCGGGACCACGATCTGTTATGCGGTGATGCAGTCGGTCGGCATGGTGAACGATCACTTAGATGAGTGCTGGCGGACAACAGGCGGCTGATTTCACTTAGATGAGCATCCGTTTCTTGGGGCAAAAAGAGGACCCCCGATGCTCAGCAACACCGGGGGTCAGCTCAAGGAGGAGTCAGCGTAAAGAGCAAATCTTTGAACACTGACGACTTAACTATACCATATGGTGTGTGAGGAAGCAATACTTTCCGCAATATGTTGCGTAGTATTCCTGGAGACGTGATAATTGTTTATATGGCGGTTCAGCAGTGAATCCCAGAAGGGCCGCTACACTGTAATGATCCTGTGCAGAGGGAACCATTGAAGACGATTCCGAGTTGGGTTGCCAAGGGACGGATGTGGTGGGGAATCGCACTGATTGTCGCGTCTATCGCGTGCTCTAGCATGCCGGAAGACGCGACGACGACGGAGCCGACAGCTCTGGTACAACCGACCGCAGTCGTGACGACGAACCACCTGGCGTCGGCCGTGCGGGTAAGGGTGGCCCTGGCCTCGACAGATCTAGCAGTGGGTCCGAACCGTCTTGTGTTCGGCGTACTAGGTGGCGGAGGCCCGGTGCGGGCGCCTGACGTAAAGGCGAGATTCGTGTACGTAGACGGTGATGCCAACGAGGTACTGTTCGAAGCTGAGGCGCGGTTCGTTAAGTGGCCCGGTGGCAGTAGTGGAGTCTACGTGATCGAGGTCCTAGAGTTCGACCGCGCCGGGCGTTGGGGAATGATCATCGACGGTGTGATGGACGATGGGACCGCGCTAGTCGGCCAGTCTGGTCTAGTGGTGAACCAAGAGAGTTCGTCTCCGGCCGTGGGCTCTCGCGCACCCCGGAGCGCTAGCAAGACATTCTCCGACGTGGCAGACGTGTCGGAGTTGACAACTTCTCCGACCCCGGACCCTAGCCTCTACGAGTTGAGTATTGCCGACGCCATTGGTGGCGGACAGGCCACGGTTGTGACATTCGCGACCCCCGCATTTTGCCAGACCTCCACCTGTGGGCCCCAGGTGGAGGTTCTTTCATCGCTGCGGCTTCGCCACACCGAAGCGACATTCATCCATGTCGAGGTCTACGACAACCCAGACGAGATAGATGGAGATCTGTCCAGGGCCAGGATATCGCCGCTGATGGAGGAGTGGGGCCTGTTGACCGAGCCCTTCACCTTTGTAATAGACGCTGCAGGGCAGATTGCGGCCAAGTACGAGGGGTTTGTGACAGAGGATGAGTTGGAGGCGGCGCTGTCGAGGCTAACAGGTACGGGGGACGTAAACGATGGATAGGGCACTGGCGCACCTGTTCAGATGTATTGGCCTGGTACGTCCCAGGCTGATGGCGATGGCTATGGCACTGGCGGCGATCCTCTCCATCGCGAATGCAGTCAGTGCTCAAGACGAGGGAGAAGGGGCGCTGGAACTGTTCCGAGAGACCGTGGAACCGTTCGAGCTAGCGCTCAGTGTCGAGCCAGCCGAGGTAGTAGCAGGTTTCATCCACCTCTCTGTGACGGTGTTGGTTGCCGGGGAATCGACTCCGGTGGTGGGCGCGGTCGTCAACGTAGTTGGCACTGACAGCGGTGGTTCTGCCTTGCAGTCTCGGGCTGTCAGCGAGCCATCACGCCCAGGAATCTACGACGCGAACCTGGCCATGGAGCCTGGAGGGTTGTGGACGGTGACTATTAAGGTGAGCAAGGACGGTCTCGGAAGCGCGAGCCACGAAGTGTCGCTGGTGGTGGGGAATCGGCCCCTGTCGGCCGGCTTGGCGGGCACACTCTTGTGGTTTCTGACCACCGCCGCGTTGGTTGGGGGTGGCATGTACCTGTGGAGGCGGTCCAGGGGAGCACTGTCTGGTCGTTAGGCGGTCTCGCCGCTCGTAGGCGCAGGCGGTGCGCCACCACACGACGATTCTTGTTCCCTCGAACTCGGCCAGACCGTTGTGCGCTAGTCGGCGCTACTGGAGTCCTCGATTCTGTCCACCAACAGTACTCCAGAAACCTCGTGGTAGGTCACGACGATCGGTGACCCTTGCACCATGTGGTCTCGAACGTGAGAAGGCAGCCAGCCTTTGTACCCCTCTGCCACAAAATTCCACTTCACCCCTGTATCGTCCTGCACCGAGAGCGTTTCGATTTGTGTCAGGCTGCCAGCTGCAACATCCAGGACGATACCTATCACCGATTCCTGCTCTGCTGGCGGTGTCTTCGGTTGTGCCTCACTACCGCACGCTACTGCCCAGGTTGCCAGGAGCGTGGTCATTGCCACGATCAGTAACTTTTTCACGACATCTCCCGGCCCTTGCCGTGGCGAAGGCGTAAATCTACCCTCGGGACTGCGTGTCTAGAGGCGAATAGATGACACGGAATACGAACTATTGTGCTATTATGTGGGCCCATCAGTTTATTACAACATCTAAACATATGATCAAAACCTGTACCGACTTTCAATTGACTATTTTCTTAGACGATGTATAAGGTAGATCGGCGGGAGGTAAATGATGAACAGAGCAAAGTATCTTATACCACTACTATTCGTGGCTGTCGCTATGGCCACTATTCAGCCCGGAGCTGTCCGTTCCGTTTCAGCGGAATCTGCGCCTCTTGTCGTCGTCGTGGCGGACGCACAGGCGCTCCACCAGACGGAGGACGCTGTCGAGGTCGCAGCATCCTTCATAGGACTGCTATCCACGCTGCAAGGGGCGCAGCGGTTCGTCTTCGTCGGCGGCGAGGGTCCCTCGCGGCAGGTCGGACCATTCAGCGCCTCGGACCCGGACTATGACGAGTCGCAGGCACGGATCCTGACACTATTGGGCACCGTGGACGAGCAGTCTGCGCCGCTCTCCGAATTGCTGCTGGAGGCACAGGCTGTGCTCAGCAGGGAGGAGGGCGCCCCTGGGTCCGAAGTATATGTAATCACAGGCGATTCTGTGGAGACCGACTTTGGGCGGCTGGCAGTTCAGCTGTCACCCCTGGCCGGTCGGTTTGATGAGTTTGGCTGGACCATCAACGGGGTCGAGCTTCCGAACGCATCATCAGAGTCGACGCTATTCCTCGAGGGACTGGCGTCCGAATCAGCCGGTCGGGTTATTGATTTGTCCGGAACGGACGCTTTGATGGATGTTGCGGATTCCATATTGAGCCGAGTCGGACGCGGGTCGCTGTCGGCTTTGGGCAGGCGCGATCTGGACCCGTCTGAGTTGATGAGCTCCGCGATTAGTATCGTACCTGGGACCAGTGAGACCACCATCATACTGTTCAGGGACGATATTGTTGGTGAAATGCAGCTCAGCGATCCGCTGGGATTTGGTGTTTCGGCCTTTGACCAGTCGCAGTTCCAGATTGTGGAGACGCCTCACGCGATCATCTGGAAACTCATAGACCCTGAGCCAGGCAACTGGTGGGTCGACGTCACAGGTATGCAGGGGGGTGTGTCGGTTTGGAGGCACACCGCGAACGACTATAGTCTGGTTTTGATCGCGAATGAGCCGGTGCCTCTCAATGAGCCCGCCGCCATCCTGGCGTACGTGCAGCGGGGCGATCAACCCGTGAACCTGGAAGACGTTCGAATGTACGCG
>JASLXL010000242.1 GCA_030740335.1 SAR202 cluster bacterium
CCAATCGTTCGGCTTGCTTCCGCTGTTGTCGGCCTTCGAGAATGTGGAGTTACCTCTGCGAATTTCCGGCGTCCGTGCCGGAGAGCGAGAGCAGCGTGCCAGAGACGCTCTGGAGATGGTCGGCCTCACGCGCAGGTCGAAGCACAGGCCGTATGAGCTATCTGGCGGCGAGCAGCAGCGTGTCGCCATCGCACGGGCCATGGTGACTCGGCCACCGCTCCTTCTAGCGGATGAGCCCACCGGAGAGTTGGACTCCACCAATGCGCGGTCCATATTCGGCCTCTTCATTGAAATGGTGCACGAACAGGGGATCAGCGTCGTCGCTGCGACCCACGACTCCACGCTCCTTGCCATGGCAGACGAGGTCAAGGAGATGCGGGACGGCGTCATGAGCGAACGCGCAGAGGAGTCCCACAGGTACCGCGAGTAGTCCTCAGTACCGGCGTTCGAGACTCGCGAAGCGCGCCCTCGTCGCCGATTACGCGGATCGCCTGTATGAGCAATCCCACACTGTGTTCTTGTCTTGTTCTTGAAACTTGGCTAGTATTTGTATAAAATGCTTCCAGATTTCTCCAAGGGCTTGCCGTCCAAGCAAGGCCCGTCAGCACAGGGACAGTCATGCGTCAGAGCACATCACAACAGGGCCCAGCCGGCCTCCTCTCATCGTTTCTCAGCACCGATTGCCGCCCCTCCGAAAGCGGCGTGCGGGACATCTACCGCGAAACGACGATCTGCTATGCATACATGTGCCCCTACGCCTACGGCTGCACCGAAAAGACAGCGCGCGCGGCTCAGGTACTGAACCGTCGCTGCATGAGGTATCAACCTGAGGAGATGCGTGTCACACCTGGTCTCTCCGACCTGGCCCTGGACCTGCTAGCACAACGCCAAGAGCAGGGCAAGTCGGTCGGGACTGCCACGACCGAAGTGCTAGATCGCCTCAGGCCAAACGGCCCAATGCGCAAGGTACTACCCCCAAAATAGGTGGTGCTGCGCACGCTATGTAGGGCGGGGGTGGACACACTTCGGATCGGAAGTCTGCGGTGCAGGTGGTTTGACAAGCTCACCACGAACGGAAGATTTGGTTCACTGTTCGCCCGGAGCTAGTCGAAGGGCAAATTGCACAAAGCGACACTTCTTCTATATGGTTTTCTGGGAATCACCCCCGGTCTCATCAACTACGTTTATCACGAGGTAATCAAATGGCCGATATGTTCGATCTGACGGGCAAGGTCGCGATGGTCACCGGGGGAAACGGCGGCATAGGCCTGGGCATAGCAAAGGGGCTCGCGACCGCCGGAGCAAACATCGCCGTAGCCGCACGGAACGAGGCTAAGACCGCGTTTGCCGTGGAGGCGATACGTGAACTGGGTGTGGATGCGCTGGGTCTGTCCCTGGATGTGGCTGACGAGGACTCGGTGGCCGAGGCGATGTCTGCTGTCCTAGATCGATTCGGCCGTATGGACTGTTTGGTCAACAATGCGGGCATCAACGTCCGGAAGCCGCCTCAGGACTACAGCGTCGAGGAGTGGGACCAAGTCATGGGGATCAATCTACGGGGCGTATTTCTGTGTGCAAAGGCAACCCACCCGACTATGGCAGCATCCGGCGGTGGGAAAGTGATCAACATCGGCTCAATGACCTCGCTCTTCGGTAGCGACTGGGTGGCTTCATACTCCGCCAGCAAGGGCGGCGTAGTGCAGTTGACCAAGAGCCTGGGCATCGCCTGGGCAAAGGACAACATCCAGGTGAATGCCATCCTACCCGGCTGGATACGCACCAACCTGACCGCGGCTTACGAGCAGCCGGAGAACAGCGAGCGGAACGCATTCATAACGTCGCGTATCCCAACTGGCCGCTGGGGAGAGCCCGGCGACCTCGCCGGCGCGGCGGTGTTCCTGGCCAGCCGGGCATCGGACTACGTCACGGGCACAGCTATCCCAGTGGACGGCGGCTACTCGTCGTACTGACCCCCCACCTCCAGCTTGTTGCGTGCCCGCCTCACCGTGATATAACATCGCAACGCCTTCACAAGGCGGAGGATTCCCACTTGTCCGAAGACATATATGTTGAGGATGCTGACGGCATTGCCACTATCGTGCTCAACCGTCCCGAGAAGCGCAACGCCATCAGCTACGAGGGCTGGCTGGAGTTACGTCGCCTGGCTACGGAGCTCGCGGCGGACGATAGCGTCCGAGTTGTGGTGCTCAAGGGTGCAGACGAGAAGTCTTTCTCCGCAGGGGCGGACATCAAAGACTTTGACAGATTCCGCACCAATTCCGAGCAAGCAAAGGTGTATCAGGCCGCCTTCGACGCGGCTGTGGACGCGATCGAGACGCTGCCGATGCCGACGATCTGCCATATAAAAGGGTTTTGCATCGGCGGTGGGTGTGAGTTGACCCTCGCCACCGACGTGCGCATCGCAGCCGACAACGGTCGGTTCGCGATACCCGCGGCGCGCCTGGGGATAGTTGTCGGCCATCACGAGATTGGCAGGCTGGTGAGGCTGATCGGCCCTGGCAACTCGTCGTACCTCCTGCTCAGCGGACGAACGATCGACGCCGCCGAGGCGTTTCGCATAAGTCTGGTCACCAAGGTCGTCCCTCTCGAGGAGAGCGACAGCTACGTGGAGGAGCTGGCCCGCGAGATCGCGGATCTGGCTCCTCTGTCCCACAGAGTCCACAAGCAGATACTGCGGCAGGTAGTTGATAACCCCTCTTCCGCCGAGCTAACTGCAGAAGAGGCTACTCTCCCCTTCGTCAACTTCGATAGCGAGGATTTTCAGGAAGGACGTCGCGCGTTCCTCGAACGTCGCAAGCCCCGGTTTTCGGGCCACTAGTTAGGGAAGGGAGATGAACCCGTGACTCACGGACCGCCGTTGGATGGAATTAAGGTGCTGGACCTCACGCAGTTCATGGCAGGCCCGTTTTGCACTATGCTTCTGGCCGACATGGGTGCCGATGTTATCAAGATAGAGAAGCCCAACGGCGGTGACGACATCCGGCGGAGCGGGCCTCCATTCATCAATAGCGAGTCGGCCGCCTTCATGGGAATCAACCGCAACAAGCGCAGCATTGTGATCGACCTGAAATCCGGTGAGGGGCAAGCGATTGTCCGCCACATGGCCCGGAACGCCCACGTGGTGGTGGAAAACATGAGGCCGGGGACCATGGACCGTATGGGGCTCGGCTACGAGGATCTACACAGGGAGAATCCGGCACTCGTCTACTGCAGCATTTCAGGTTTCGGCACTACCGGGCCGTACAAGGACCGACCGGGATTCGACCTGATGGCTCAGGGGATGTCAGGCCTCATGTCCATCACAGGTGTGGCAGGCGGCCCACCCATGAGGAACGGCCCACCAATCACGGACCTGAACGCAGGGATATACGCGGCGTTCGGGATAATGAACGCCTATGTCAGCCGGCTCAAGACCGGAGTGGGGCAACACATCGACGCGTCGCTGCTGGAGGCGGGGATAGCCTATACGATTTGGGAGTCGGCCATGTTCTTCGCCACAGGCGTCCCTCCGGGCCCGGTGGGCTCGGGACACCACCTGTCCGCCCCGTACCAGGCCTTTGCCACAAAAGACAGCTACATAATGGTAGGCGGGGCAAACCAGGCCAACTGGGAGCGGCTGTGCGGCGCCATCGGCCGCGAGGACCTGCTAGAGGAAGAAAGATTCGCCAGCAACGCCCTTCGAATGCAGAACGTGGTCCCACTGGAAGATACGCTCCAAGACACACTTTCGGAGCAATCTACGGCCCGCTGGCTGGAGGTGCTGGAAAGCGCTGGAGTGCCCTGCGGTCCAATCAACGACATGGCCGAGGTTTTCGCGGACCCGCAGGTGACAGCGCGAGACATGGTGGTGGAATTGGAGCACCCCTTGGCGGGAACTACCCGGAACATCGGGATCCCGATCAAGTTGTCGGAGACCCCTGGCTCGGTCCGCACGGCTGCCCCGACGTTGGGACAGCACACTGACTCGGTCCTGGCCGAGTACGAATACGCGCCTGACGATATAAGCAGCCTCAGGACACGCAGGGTGGTCCGCTAGGGGATCACCTTCCTGATCGCGGCTATTCTAGCAAGACCTCATCAGGGTAGCCGGCTACCGGTACGAAAGGACGTTTACGCCGTCCGGTTCTGGGACCACCAGGACATTGAGTCCCTCCGCGTCCACGATGCGGCTGGCCAGGGTGTAGGCCTGTTCCTCGGATATCTCGGGAACAAAAAAGCCCGGGTCAGCGCGTTGCAGAAGGTCCACACGGTAGCCCAACGCCTTTTCCAGCCCTTCGAGGAATGCCGCGCTTCCTGCTGCAACGAGGACGGTCACGGCCTTTTTGCGCATGGTCGGGCGGTCTCCCGCCTCGGATTCGGGTGCGAGCCTGCGATCCTCCCTGTAGACGAACCAGTGGTAGGGCAGGACAATCAGGGCCGGCACCATAACTACGATGGCACCTCTCGAGTCGCTAATGACGTCCGATAGCTGGCCGTCCAGAAGCTCCCGAAGGAAGGTGAACAGCAGAACGCTGACACTGCCGAGCAGCGCTAGCATTCCGACGCCAAGAATCCCGAAGATAAAGATCTTTCGCGCTGTCGCCAGACGCTCTTCGACTCCGTCAGAGAGAACCCTGCGACGAATGGCGTTCCAGTAGTAAACCCACAGGGGAACACCGAGGATGCCGAATGTGATCGTAAGGGCAAGTCGGTCTCTCCACAGATCCCCGCCGGAAAACGAACCGGATCCCTCTATAGCCTCGAACACAGTTTCGACAATCGCACCTACGGCGAACGCGGTCAAGGCCACACCGACCGCTGTTGATGCGTATAGGACGGCTCCACGCACCGCCCATGCCTCAGGCGACCACGACTCGTCCTCTGACCCTGCCACCGACCGATGGTAGACGTAAACCGCTCCAGCGACGATCAACGTGGCGATGCCCCCAGGCAGGAATCGGAACTGGGCGGCTGCCGTGGCAACCGGCAGCCCGATTGCCCACTCTAGAACGCCGAATACTATGATGCCGGCTCCGATCAGTATAGTCACCGCACTCCCGGCAATGACAAACCCGTAGAGGTACACCTGCCGCATGGTGGATCCACCGTCTTTACTGGTGAAATGGAACCAGTGCACTGCCCAGGCAGGCGCCGCAACCAGGAGCAGGGCCAGCGCCTGCTTTGCTCCAGAACTCCACAATCGACCGGACGATGGCACTACTATTGACTCGGCTGTCAGACCTACGTACGCCTCGCGGAGAATTCCGTTGATTAGCTGGGCGGCCCCGAAAGTGACGGCTGACAGTAGTCCAAATGCAAGTAGATAGAGGTAGAGTCTACGGACGGAACGGGTTTCTGGAGTCGGCTGACCCTCCTGGCTCTCGATACGCCAGTGGAAAGCCCACACCGCTGCCCAGACAACCAGGGTGGCCCAGGGGTAGCCGGAGTAGTCCCCGTCGCCGAGAAGGAACGACACTATCGCGTAAGCCGCGCTAATGAAAAACGTCGCGGCGGTCCCTAGGACGAGATATATGTAGATCTTCCTCAGGACCGAACGTGCCTCCACGGGCAGCTCTGCAACGTACCGTGTCACCATCCGCCAGTGGAAGTACCACAGCGGGAGGCCCACGATAATTAGCGCAAGACCGGAGGCAAGCCGTACGGTGCTGCCCGAGACAGTGGAGCCCACGAAAATCGAGTCGAGAACGAACAGGATGGCCACCACTACGCCGGACGCCGCCATCATCAACGCGACAAAGGAAACGACATAGAAGTATAGTCGGCGCACGCTACCGATTCCGGGATCGATCTCCTGGAATCCCCTACGCCGCCTGGCGAGGGCCACCAGGCCGTATACAATGGCACCGAGCACCGCTAGTATCAGCAGAGGCGGTATGAGGAACAACAAGCTTTCCATCAACTACGACTCCTGTCCTGCGCGTTGTACGTCATCGCGCTTTGTCGGTGGTAGTGGCCGTGACCGGTTCCGTCACAGGCACTATAGTCGGCTCCACGATGGGGATCCGGGGTTGCGTGCAGCCCTGGTAGGGCCACGAGCTGGCCGAGATGCGCCACTCCCCCTCCTCGCGAACCAGCGTGTAGTGCTCATCATGAGTCCATTCGTTGAGATCGAAGGGGCCGCCGTGTGACAACTGAGTCACCTCGAACACGACTATCGCCCTGTCATCGACAAAGTTGGTGACATCGTGAGCCACCCTGGAATCGTCGAGGTTTTCTCTAGCGTAGGACCGAGAGTACAGCTCCTCCAAAGAGCACCGCTCCTTCAGTTCGGAAGACATATTTGCCTGGGCGGCCTCGAAGTCTTCCTCAGAAATGGCCTTGAGATAGAGCTGGACAGCCCTCTCCGGCGAGCCCTCAGGTAGCACCACGGCGTCTCTCATCAGCGCAACCGCTATGGAGGCGATGAGCAGCACGCCCAACGCTACCCCGGAGCCGATCATCCAATATTTTGGCATCCTCTACTCCCAATTATCGTCAAGGACCGAGCCGGGCATGACCTATCGCTACGACTATATCAGCCCCGCGCGATCGCCGATTGGTGCGCTTGTACTTTATTTCGGTAGTAGGTCGTATGACTCCCATCGGCCATTCAGTCGGTGCGCTTCGGGCTGACACGTCGCCGAGACGCCTGAGCCCGGTATAATGGAGTAGTGACTACAGAGCACTCTCTCCATCGCATCATAGTAGCGGCATTCGCAACCGTCCTCCTCGTCGCGGCATGCTCCACATCAAAGCCTGTTACGGAGCCGACCGCGACATCGGTCCTGTTGCCGCCGGTTATTCCGACCGCTCTGCCGACCCCCGAACGTTCACTAGTAAACCGGAACATCTTGCTGCCACCTGGCCCTGGAAACCCGAGGAACAGCGAGGGCGACTTCATCGAGTTGACGGACGGCCTGATCATGTTCGCCTATACGCGGTTCACCGGTGGAGGCCGTGATCAGGACGCTGCCGACATCGCGGCCCGATTCTCCTCTGACGACGGCGCGACCTGGACAACCGAGGACGTCACCATCGTGGCCAACGAGGGACTGCAAAACGTCATGTCCGTCTCGCTGTTGCGACTGGACCAGGAAATTGCGCTCTTTTACCTGGTGAAGGACTCGCTGGCCGACACTCGGCCCATGATGCGGCTTAGCACCGATGAGGGCTCCACCTGGAGCGAACCGATCGAGATGATCCCCGACGAGCAGGTCGGCTACTACGTGCTAAATAATGACAGGGTGATTCAGCTTGCCAGCGGACGTCTCGTAGCTCCTGTGTCCCAGCATGCCAGTGCAGACAGAAAGTGGGACGCGCACGGCCACATCATGTACTATCTGTCGGACGATGCGGGGCGAACGTGGCGAAGGAGCAAATCGGTGCTCCGGCCCGACGAGTCGGGCGAGGGCAGGGTCACGTTCCAGGAGCCGGGCGTGGTGGAACTGTCGCCCGACAGGTTGCTGTCATTCATTCGCACTGACGCCGGGACCCAGTACTATGCCAACTCAAAGGACGGCGGAGAGACATGGACTGCACCCCGTCCCAGCTCTCTCAGATCGCCACTGTCACCTGCCTCGATTGAAAGAATCCCTGGGACCGGGGATTTGATCGCACTTTGGAACAATAACAGCCTGGACAGTCGCCGGACGCCATTCAACGTAGCCATCTCCAGGAACGACGGTCAAACCTGGGAGAGCACGAAGATCTTGGAGGACGACCCGGACGGCTGGTATTGCTACACCGCAATTATGTTCCGGGGAAACAGGGTGTTGCTGGGCCACGTAGCCGGAGACCGGGACGAAGGCAAGCTGAGCACAACCCAGATAACGAGCTTCGACGTGAACTGGCTCTACGACTAGACCGATTAACTACCGTAGCTGGCGGAACAGATCCGGGTCGGGCTCCTCATCGTTATCGGACAGCGGCAACCCCTGAGCCAGGGATTCGGTCCAGTCTAAAAGGCGAGACTCAGGAATCGCGCCAACCCACCGCCGTTCGATGACACCTTCCTTACTCACAAAAAAGGTGACCGGCAGGCCGACGACCCCGTACTCGACGGTGACCTTCCCGTCCTCATCGCGCCCATTTGGGTAGGTCACATCGAACTCTTCCAAGTAGAAGCGCGCGTCCGCCTCCGAGTCCTGGATGTCGATGCCCACGAATACGACACCCCGTCCCTCATAGTCGCGCCACGTCCGCTCAAGGCCGGTGGCTTCATCGCGGCAGGGGGTGCACCAGGACGCCCAGAAGTTGATGACGACCGGGCTGCCTGAAAGCTCTGACATCAGCAGTTGGCCGCCGTCCATGAGGTCGAGGGTGAAGTCCGGCGCAGGCTTGGTCACGCGGGTAACCCCGCTCAAACCGGTTACCGACGTGCGGTTCGAAAGTGCCCAGGACATGAGGGCTATAAGAGCCACAACGACCACTGCGGCAGCCATGAATAGTCCGTAGCGAATCATGGCGAGCCCAGGAGCGTATCGATGCAGAGTGGACGCCGGTTGAAAAGAATCACGACTCGAGGACACCTACCAGGGCGGCGGTCACGAGGAGTCTCTGGTCGTACACAAACCGTGGGGTGCAGGTCACCAGGGTAATGTCCTGGGCGCCAGAGTCGGCGATGGCCAGTTCCTCCTGGGAGACCACTTCGACATTGTAGATGCGATAGGCAAAACTGCGGTCCCCGGATTCCAGAAAAACGTAGACTGGCCTGTCCGGATCATCCTTGAGAAGTGTAGCCACTTCGGGCAAACGCCGGAACACGCTTCCCTCACCCTTTATTGGACTTTCCAGGTGGCCAAAGTACCAGCCCTGACCACCGGAGCCGGCGTTGGCGGTCGTCGGTATGTGTCCAACAACATGCTTTGGCGTCTCCCACGACGCACTGTCATCGGAGCGGACGACACCAAGTTCCGCGACACGAGAGTCCAGATCGAGCGCAGGGATCCTGATGCGTGTCGCGGGCATAAGGGCACCCGACACCATCCCGTCTGTTAATACCGGGGTGTACAGGGCAACCTCGGCGGTGGAGGCCAAGACCCATGGATCTTCGGTCGATGCCAGTGTGGCCACAGCGGCGTTGAGACTCTCCAGTGTCTCCGGACTGATCGCGGCGCCTGCCCCCAGGTCTGCACTACCGCTCGGGACCCGCACATTGTCGGTCTCGGCCGCTGTTTGGACGGCATTATCGTCCCCAGAGGAAGCGGTCAATACGGCGGTGACCTGACTAGTGGAAAGCGTGATTTCTGACACCGCCACAGGATGAGAAGCCGTGCTCTCAGTTGGCCCAGATTTCGACTCACCAACATCTTGGGTCTGAAGATCCTCGTTTTCGGCGACAGTCGAGGCGACGTCGTCCTCGGGTGGCGCGCCTATAGTAGGGATCGAGAACCCTTCCGGCCTCGCAAGCTCGATGTTGAGATCGTCAACCCCGGCTTTGGCCAAGGCAGCGTAGGTGTAATAAGACACCGACACAACTAGCAGCACCGCTCCCACGACGAGTAGCGCCGCCGCTCCGTCGCGTCGGCGAGAGCGTCCTGGAATGGTGTGATCTGTGCGCATCGTGCTCATTCGTGATCGTCCCGGTACCGGTCAAGTCGCATATATGATAATGCGCCGTTCGATGGCCCGACAGACTTCGAGCCTCGCCGACTTATGGTTTCGCGATGCTCACGCTGCGGCCTGTCTCGGATGACTCGATGGCCGCGTCGATGACCTCTAGTACGTGGACCGCGGCCTCGATGGGCGCCGGGGCCTCACTGCCTGTCCGGATAGCCTGCAGGTAGTCCTCCAAGAAGCGTTCGCCCGCGAAGCCGCCATACGCCTTCGAATCGGGTGGTGAAAATGAACGATACTGCTCCCCAAGAGCCGCCCATCCCGGAGCCTGGCTGTACAGAGTATAACCGTCCTCCTCCATAGGCATACGTGCGTAGCCCTTGCTCCCTCGAAGCGCTAGGAAGGAGTCGTAGGATGCACCGGTGTATCCGGCGTCACTCCCCGGCAAGTGATAACCAGCGTGGAGCGAGCCGAGGCCGCCTCCCTCAAATCTGACGGCCAGCATCGCAGTGTCCTCCACCTCGAGCCTCTCCGGGTTTTGATTGCCCAGCAGCGCCGTGACCTCGACTATCCGTTCCTCCATCATGTAGGACATCAGGTCGATGTGATGGCAGCCCAGCCAACTCAGGATGCCGGAGCCGCTCATGCCCTTGCGAAATAGCCAGTGGTTTGGATCACGATATCGGACCTGGGAGGTCACCATCCGTCCCTCCACCGCCATTACGGTACCCAGGGCCCCATCGCGTCGCGCCTCCCGAGTCTCGACGACCTTCGGGTTGGTACGGTTCTGGAACATTGCGCCCATGACCAGCCCACGGGCCTTGGCAAGCTCCATGATCCGGCGCAGATCGTCGGCGCAAAGTGCGCCAGGCTTCTCGAATAGCGACCCCTTGCCCGCGGCTATTCCAGCCTCTAGAACCATGGGGCACACATCGTTCCGCACGGACACCACGAGTGCGTCTATGTCGTCCCGGGCGAGCAGTTCACCGAGGTTGTCCGTCGTCGAGGCGACTTTGTCGGTCTCGGCCGCCAGCATGTCCACGTCCTCCCCTTCGAGGCCGCACACGTGCACCGTCTCGATGGCGTCCAGCACGTCCAGCGTCTTCATGTGGAGGACCGAGTGCGGATGGGGGGTCGAAACAAAGCCGACTACGAACCGGTCACTACTGCTTGTCATGGATCCTACGCTCCTTATGGTTTCGGGTCTTTCCTAGATATTCGGATGCAGGCGGTGCCACTCAGTGGCCTGCTCATACGCATGCGCCACTCGCAGCAACGTCTCCTCCTGCATGTGGCTGGCCGTGAACTGGAGGCCCACCGGGAGCCCATCTACCATCCCGCCTTGTACAGAGACGGCAGGCACACCGGCAATGTTCGCGGGCTGGGTGAATATGTCGTTGAGATACATTGACATGGGATCCTCGGTCTTTTCTCCCAGCTTGAAGGCCACCGTGGGCGACGTTGGAGTGACTAGCACATCGAACTTCTGGAACGCCTCGTCGAACTCCTGGCGTATGAGGGTACGTACGCGCTGGGCCTTGAGGTAGTACGCGTCGTAGTATCCAGCAGACAGCGCGTACGTACCCAGCATGATGCGGCGCTTGACCTCGGGGCCAAAGCCCTCCTGGCGAGTTTTTTCCAGCGCGTCCCACATGCTACTGGCTTCCTTGGCGGAATAGCCGTACTTGACCCCGTCGTATCGGGCCAGGTTGGCCGAGGCCTCGGAGGGCGCGATGATGTAGTAGACCGCCAGCGCTTGAGGGGTATGGGGCAGCGAGGTCTCCTCGACGATAGCACCCAGGTCGCCCAGCACTCGGATCGCCTCGCGCACGGCTGACTCAACGCCGGATTCCATGCCGTCCACAAAGTACTCTCTGGGCACGCCAACGCGCAGCCCGCGCACGTCCTTGCCAAGTGCCTGGGTGTAGTCGGGGGACGTGTAGTCGATTGAGGTGGAGTCTCGCCGATCGTACCCTGCGATGGCGTTCATGACGATCGCAGCGTCAGTAACATCCCTGGTGATGGGCCCGATCTGGTCAAGAGAACTGGCGAAGGCGATGAGCCCGTACCTGCTAACCAGGCCGTAGGTCGGCTTCAATCCGACCACTCCGCAAAATCCGGCTGGCTGCCGTATGCTGCCGCCGGTATCCGAGCCAAGAGAGTAGACAGCCTCTCCGGCAGATACTGCCGCAGCCGGACCGCCGCTGCTTCCGCCAGGCGCACGGTCCAGATTCCAAGGGTTGTGCGTCGGATGGAAGGCCGAGTTCTCGGTGGACGAGCCCATGGCGAACTCGTCCAGGTTGCCCTTCCCGACCATCACCGCGCCCTCACCATATAGCCGCCGGGTGACCGTCGCGTCGTAGGTCGGCACGAAGTCCTCTAACATGCGTGACGAGCAGGTGGTGACGACACCTCGCGTGGACATATTGTCCTTGAGAGACATGGGGATCCCGGTCAGAGGTCGGGCGTCGCCGGCCTTGATGCGACGATCCGCAGCCTCGGCCTGCTCCAGGGCCAGCGTTTCCGTCACCGTAACGAAGGCCTTCGTCCGATCCTCTACGGCCGCGATACGATCCAGCACGGCCCTGGTGAGTTCAGTTGAGGTGATGTAACCTTGAGTGAGAAGATCGCCCGCCTGTCCGATTGTGAGGTCAGATAGCTCCAATGCCATCTACTCCAAAACCGCGCGAACACGTATAAACCCGTCCTCGGTGCGCGGTGCGTTGGCCAAAATGTCTTCTCTGGGAGTGGAGGCATCGGGCACATCCTCGCGCATAACAGTCTCCAGTCCAGCCGAGTGGCCGGTGGGCTCGGCGCCCGTCGTGTGGACCTGTTGGAGCGTGTCAAAGTGGCCGAGTATATCGGACAGTTCCCCACGCATGCGCTCGACCTCGTCATCTGTCATCGCGACCCTGGCAAGAGCGGCGATGTGCCGTACCTCGTCGGAAGTCAGTCTCAAGTTCAAATACCTCCTCGGTGTGGCCTGAAGTGTAGCAAGGCACGAGTAGCCCTTCAAGACAAGCAGACCTTCGAGCGCCAGTATCAGTTGTACCTGTTCATCGCCGTGTTAACGCCTTCCGACAGGAAGCAGGCGATCACTTCGACCGCGGTCTCCACGGCGGCATCCACCAGGCTCTGGTCTTCGGTGTTAGCCCTGCCAAGCACGTGCTCGATTTGGTCGTTCCCCGCGCCAGGGCGCCCGACGCCGACCCGCAGCCTGGCGAATTCCTGGGTCCCCAAGGCGCCAATGATGGACTTGATCCCGTTGTGACCACCTGCCCCGCCGTTGGGTCGAAGCCGGATCTTCCCGGCGGGCAGGTCCATGTCGTCGTAGACAACGATCAGGTCGGAGGCCGTCGTTCGGTAACGGGTCATGAGCGAGGTCACGGCTTTACCACTCTCATTAACGAAGGTGCGGGGTTTTGCCAGGACCACGTCCTCGACACCTATGCGGCCCTCACCGATCAAGGCCAGCCGATGGCGGCCCCCGACCTTAATGGAGTACTCTTCGCCCAGGCGATCCACGCACCAGAAGCCGACGTTGTGACGCGTCTTCTCATATCGATCGCCTGGATTTCCCAGGCCCACGACGAGTCCCGGTCGTCTCCCAGAACGGCGTGAGCCCAATAACGAATCAATTACCGGCCAGCGAATTTTATTCATGGCTACTTAGTGAAGTGTCAGATACGCGGGTGCTACGTGCCGTCCCTGCGCACTATGATACAACGCCTAGAAACACTCGGCCTCTTGGTCGAATACGACGCAAAGCCAGATGAGAAGTAGTAGACTGGCCAAATCGACCCGCCGGTGCATATGTAGTCGGCTGCCCACCCAAGTAGAAGGAGCACAATAAATGCTGGAAATGGGACGACGACTGGTCCAGATCGGCGGAGACAGGGTCGAGATTGAGAATTTTGACCTCCCCGAGCCAGGCCCCGGGGAGGTTCTCGTTCGCATTCATCGCTCACAAATCAGCGCCGGTAGCGAGCGTACCGGATTCGGCCCGGACGTCGATCAAAATCACCGACGATATTTGGGCTACTCCACGGTCGGCCATGTTCAGGCCACTGGTGATGGGGTCGAAGGGTTTGCCGTCGACGATCGTGTGATGGCCTGGGGGCCCCACGGATCTCATTGGCTGGCCAAGCCGGACCCTGAGCTGGGCCACCTGGGAAATATCCAGCGAATCGAGTACGATCTGACCGACGAGCAGGCGGCCTTTGCCAGGCTTGGCGATGTCGCACTTCACGGAGTCCGCAGAGGGGAGCTTCAGATCGACGAGTCTGTGGCGGTCTTCGGCCAGGGTGTTGTCGGCCAGCTCGTGACGGCTTTTTGCAGCATCTCCGGGGCATATCCCATCATCGGCGTGGACCTCGATACGGCCAGACTCGACATGGCCACAACTAGCGGCGCAACCCACACGGTGAATGCATCGGACGGTGCGTCAGTCGAGTCGATCCGCGCCATTGCCGAGGGCGGGGTACACAGCGCATTTCATGTTGCGCGCGATCCACGAGTGCTCATCGATTGCATGGAGGCGGCGGCAGTCCACGGCAAGGTGATGCTGGTTGGCAGCCCTCCAGGCAAGGTCGATCTTGGCCTGCAGGTGGACCTGCTACGGCGCGAGCTCGACATTCGCGGAACGTACGCAAGTGACCTGAGCAGGCCGCACAAGTACTGGCCGTGGACTCAGCAGGGTGATCGGTCGGCGATCCTACGTTTGATCACGTCAGGCGAACTGAAGGTCGACCACCTGATCAGTCATGTGGCGAAACCCGAGGAGGCCGAGGAGATCTACCGGATGATCGCCTCCGGGACGAGCGGGTGGATGAGCGTGTTTTTCGACTGGGAGTAGTTTTGCGCCTCATGGTGCGCAATTTCCACCATGAGTGAACTCTCACGCTCGATCATGCTCCGCCGCAGGAGTATTCGCGGGCGCATCGGAGACAGCAGGGGTAGTAGGTAAGTGGAACCACGCAGGTTTTGTCCGCAGATGGCGGATGTTCTCTACCGTCAAACTCGAATGGTACTATTCGAGGGTAACATTCCCGCTCCTACCACCACTTTTTTTGACCAGCCTGATCGCGTCGATTCTCATGGCACGATCCGCGCTCTTGCACATATCGTAGATGGTCAGGGCAGCAACACTAACGGCGATAAGGGCCTCCATCTCGACGCCCGTCTTGGCGGTGGTTCTGGCCGTTGCGGTTATGTTGACGGAGTTTGCCTCGGGATCGAGTTCGAAATCTACGCTCACCTTGTCGAGCGGTAAGGGGTGGCAGAGTGGGATTAGCTGGGAGGTGTTCTTGGCACCCATGATGCCGGCCACTCGCGCAACACCGAGCACGTCCCCTTTCTTCACGGCGTTCGCCTTGATCAGGGCGAGGGTCTCGGCACGCATCAAAACGGTGCCCTTCGCGGTGGCCTCACGCACTGTGGTGGCCTTGTCGCCCACATCCACCATACCTGCCTTGCCCGTGTCGTCGACATGGCTTAGTCTCGGCTGGAATGGGTTCGCATCGCCTTTCGCCGCGGCTGTGGCCAAGGAATCTGCCTCCTCATTACCGGGATTTCCGTCGTGACCTCGTACCCACCTCCACTCAACTCTATGAGCGGCTACCTCGGCGTCGAGACGGTTCCACAGATCCACGTTGGACTTGCGCTTCCAACCGCGCGTCATCGTGTTCACGACGTACTGGCTATCACTGAACACCGTGACTTGTTCAGCTTCGGGCACTGCTGCAAGCCCTTGAATCACGGCGAGCATCTCCATTCGGTTGTTTGTGGTGCTCTTGTCGGCGCCGCTCATGGTGCGCTTCCTTCCGTCCTCAATGATTACCGCGCCCCATCCGCCAGGGCCCGGATTCCCCAGGCAAGCGCCGTCAGTGTAGATCTGGATCAATTTTCGACCTCTTACGATTCGTACGTATTCCGTCGCCTTGGTACGGTAAACATTGTATGTGATGGCTGAGACCGCTGCCATCAGCTCCGGGGCCATTCGGGCGAGACCACCCATGATATTATGGGTACATGTTCACGGTGTCTGTTTGGCACTGGAAATCATGAATATTCGAATCTTCGTAGGTTTGCTGGCAGTCCTGGTGGTTTCCGTCGCTACGGCGTGCGACGAAACGGGCCTGGACACGAACACGGCCACCGATGCAACACCGGAGTCGGCCGCCCCCACTGTGGAGGCTACCGCGACCACACCGGAGCCGACTCCCACGCCGGTTCCGCCTCCTACACCAACGCCGACTCCGCTGCCGGTGTCGGGCCTTGAGGTGATGGAGACGTCCATCGGAGCAATGGACGCTCTAACATCCTTCCGATTCGACCTCGACATCGTAGCGAGTATGGATTCAGAAGGCTTCGCGCTGGAGGTACCCATCAAGATGACGGGAGCCTACGTCGCCCCGGACTCGGTTGAGGCTACGCTGGCGGTGGACTTGCTGTTCGTGATCATCGAGACTGAGTACGTCAGTCTCAGTGACACTCAGTACGTGATGGATCCGGTGACTGGCGAGTGGCAGGTTACCGTCGATGAGAGCGGAACGATAATCGACCCTGCATCGTTTGTGATACAAGAGGCTTCAGGGCTGCGTGACCTTGTCCTCTCGGGATTGGAAGTGCTGGACGGTGTCGATACCTACCGACTGACTGCGACCTCTGTCGACGGCGCTTTTGGTGGTGTGGCAGGCGAGTTCGCGCTGACCATCTGGGTCCGGACAAGCGACAGCCTGGTAGCCAAGATAGTGGCGGAGGGCGAGGCTGACCTCGGACTTATTGGCGGGGAGCTCCTGGGCGATATCGGCCAAGAGTCGGCAATGATGATCATCAAGCTGGCCCTATCCGGGTTCGGCGAAGACATCATAATCGAGCCGCCTGTGGCAGGCCAGGCGGCTTCGCCGACATCCACTGCCGCGCCGGCCGCGACATCGACGGCGGCAGTTCGGGCTAGAGTATCGTAGCTGAGTAGTACGATAGCCCATCAAACAGTGAGATTCACTAGGGGCGCTGTACGAAGATCCCGTCACGATCTCTGTCGTAGTAGTCCGAAGACCTTAGCCGCCGATGTGGTACATCTCGACTTTACGCTGTGGCTCGGTCATTGAACTCCGTTCTTCTGAGTAGCGGTCGTCTCGGGCGCCCCACATGGCCGCAATGATTGTCTCTAACTCCTCGTCGGTTGCCCCGCTTCGCAATGGACCTCGCAAATCGGTACCTTTGCTTGCGAACAGGCAGGTGTAGACGGACCCTTCAGGAGACAGCCTTAGGCGTGTGCAGTCTCCGCAAAACGGCTGTGTGACGGACGCGATTACGCCGATTTCGCCACCCCCATCGCGGTACCGGTATCGCATCGCGACCTCGCCCCTATAACTTCGCTCGAAGGGTTCCAGTGGCATCTCTACGTCGATCATAGACACGATCTCGTCCGCGGACACAACGTGGTCCAGTCGCCACCCGTTGCGATTGCCTACGTCCATGTACTCGATAAATCGAACGATGTGGCCGCGGTCCTTGAAGTAGCGGGCCAGCTCTACAACCGTGTGGTCGTTGACCCCCTTTTGCACGACTGCGTTGATCTTGATGGGAGTGAGGCCGGCCTTTTCCGCAGCGTCGATACCCTGAAGGACCTTAGCCGTGCCGAAGCCGCGACCATTCATGCTCATGAATACCTCGTCATCGAGGCTGTCCAAGCTAATAGTGACTCTCTGCAGGCCGGCGTCCTTCAGCAACTGGGCCTTCTGGTCCATGAGGTAGGCATTGGTGGTGAGGGTCAGATCGGCCACGCCGTCGATCTGCGACAGGCTGGCTATGAGTGTCTCGATCTCGGCCCTGACCAGCGGCTCGCCACCTGTGATACGCACCTTGGCAGCGCCGTGCCGGACTAGTATTCGCGTCAGGCGCGAGATTTCCTCGAAGGTGAGCAGGTCCGCCTTGGGGAGGAACTCGTACCGGTCGCCGTATATCTCGGCCGGCATGCAGTAGGTGCAGCGAAAGTTGCACCGGTCGGTGACCGAGATGCGCAGGTCTCTAATGGGTCTTTCGAATATGTCGGTCAACAAGTGAAGCAATCACTCCTTCGTTTGATCAACCGTGCCCAGGTCTCGCAAGGCAGCGGCGGCCTTCCGCGCCGCGATCCCACGGTGACTCACCCGGCCCTTCTCCTCGTCGGCCAACTCCGCCATAGTGCGGGCTAGCTCTGGAAACAGGAAGATCGGGTCGTAGCCAAATCCGCGCGAACCTCTTGGCGACCTCACTATCATACCGTGGCACGCGCCCTGGAACAGTTCCGGGGTCCTGTCGGGCCGGCCTAGTGCCATGACACACCGGAAGCGTGCCTGCCGCCTGTCTTCAGGTACATTCTCCAGATTTTCGAGCAGCAGTGCAATTCGCTGGGCATCCGTCGCGCCTTCTCCGGCGTACCTGGCCGACCGCACACCGGGTTCGCCTCCCAGGGCCTTCACCTCGAGCCCAGAATCGTCCGCAACGGTCCACATGCCACTCATTGCAGCGTAGCCGACTGCCTTCAACACCGCATTATCCTCGAACGTCTCTCCAGTCTCCGGCACCTCCTCGTAGATACCAACATCAGCCAGCGACACAAGCTCGAAGGGCACGTCCGAAAAAAGCCCGGCCAACTCCTTAAGTTTGCCTGGATTGCCCGTGGCAACGAGTAACTTCGGGGATTGGGACATCTGATTTACCTGCCTGCCGAGCAGCCTGACACGTGGGGGATCTGCACGGCGAGTTTTCACTTATAGACGACCGTCCCGACGGTCAAGTGACGGGCACGTGGATGTACTAGCCCCCGGCAAGGGCTGCTCGCACGTTCTCAACGGCGGCATCGTCCGGGGCAAACACCACCAATGTGAATGCGCCTGCTCCGGATATGAAGACAACCTGTCCATCCAACATCATCCGGTGTGCAGCCTCGGAGGGAGAATCTTCGACCCATTCTACGCCCGTTCGGGCTTTCGTGAAGCTGAGGAACGTATTGTAGAACTCCTCGGCGTCAGGCCCGGTGTCCCACACGATGGCGAATACTACGGCGGTCTCCCCTCGCGGCCCTTCCAGCAACAAGATCGAATCGCCGCCCCATCCTGCGGCTGCGTCCTGAGCAGTGATGGGAGGCACGACCGCGCTCAGATATGCCTGCAGCATGAACTCCCCGAAGGTGTCTTTCCTGATAAGAGACCAACCGTCGCCCAGGGCCGCCGCGAAATCTGGCACCTCGACCGACACGGGGAGGTCCGGGGTGACGTACTTCTCGGGGTGCAGTATTTGCTCGGTGGACACCGGCAGGTTCGCGAATGCATCGTCCAGCGCGCTGAATCCTAATGCCTGGTAGAGGCTCAGGGCAAATTGAACACCTTCGACGTACGGGAACAGGAACCTCCTCTGGATCACGGCCGGGGCTGACTGGAACGCGTTGATGAGCTCCTGGCTGGCCGTGCCCTGTGACACCTGCCGTTCGGCCTCCGTCATATGCTCGAAGGTATACACCGTCTCAGCAAGCCGCGCATCGCCCTCCACAAGGGCGCTGATGGCTGTCGAGGCGTCTGTGTTGTCCTCCACCGCGTCGAATGCGGTCTGAAAATCGAAGTGCTGTTGCTGGAGCGCGTGGACGAACTCGTGGACATATGTCCTTTGCTGCTCGGCACCGAGTTCCTCGCCCTCCTGCACAATGTAGAACTTCTCCTCCTCAGACCTGTAGAGACCGAGCACACCCTCGCCGTGTAGGCCCAACAACAGGTCGAAGAGGTCGGTCTCTTTCGGCAGTATTCCTATGGTTGAGTAGAGCTTCTGATCTTCGAGAATCTCCTCTCGGTCCTCCTCGAACAGTTCCAACAGTAAATCGCGCAACTCGTCGCGATCAAGGAACTCTCTCTCTACCGGGCGCTTGCTCGTGAGCTCCCTGATGATGTTCACCCGATACTCGATCGCGGCGAGTTCCCTGTCTCGTGAGCCCCCTGCCATGGGCGTCGGGGTACCGAGGGGGACGGCTGCGGTGGGTAGGATGACCGCGGCAGGCTCAAATGTGGGCGTTGGCTCAGGGATAGGTGTGGACGCGGGCGGTGGCAATGGTGTCGGCGTGGAAGTTGGGGGCTGCGGTGTTGGTGCCGAGACGGGCTTAGGGCTGGACCTGGCCGAGGGAATCGCTGACGGAGCCGCCGTGGGCTCAGGCGTCTCACCCCCACTATCCTCACATGCGACCGCCACCGTCAGCAGTGCGACCAGCACCACCAACAGCCTGAGTCTTAACCTATCCATCCCAAGGAGGTATTGCATTTGGGAGTCCGTATCGTATGCGTTACCAGCCTATCCGTAAAGGACTTGAAAAGAGACGTGTCCGGGCAAACAACGCCGCAACCAACTGGCCACGGGGCCGTTGTTACAATGGACGACAGCCACGCCAGGGACGGTGTGAGGGGGAAATGAGGTAGGCGAACTGGGTCCAATAGGACACTCAGCTGTGTCGGTCGGGATTGGTGTGCCGTTTTGGGCAGCGACCGGTGAGCCCATGGGAGGTGCCTGCCGCCGTCGGCGCGAGCGTCCTCAATGACACGGATAACCTGCTCGACTACTACCTTTGGTACGTCGAGAAAGACCCCATGGGGCTCTATCTCCTACTTCACGCCTGTGAGTACTGTGCGGCAGCGGCAATCTTCGTTCTCATGGCAGGGAACCATCCCGTCTTGCTGGCCGCTGCTGTTGCCAACGTGGGACACCTGCTGGGAGACTACATCACCCACAAACCCAATAGGCCGCTGACGTACTCCCTGCTCTACCGGGCGGCAGTGCTTTTCGAACGCGTGCGGCTCGCAGGAGGGTCGCCGCCGTCTCTCACCATCGCGCTGTACCGCAATATCTCTTGTGAAGTCACATCGCGTTACGACTGCCTTCGAAGTTGTTGCAGTATTTGTGCCTAGAATACTAAAAGGACCCTTGCGCCATCGTTGGCAGGCAGTGTACCTTACACGTAACGGTTGCTACTAATATCGGCTATAGTAGTGGCGTTGGAGTATAATCACAGGACACTTGGGAGGGGACCATGGGTAAGATAGGCGGCGCTGGCCTGTTGGTCATCGGCATTGGTGTGGCGATCGTAGGCTGGCTGATCCAGTCCGATATCCTTAGTTGGCTACTCAATGTCGTCGGTTTTATCATAATCGTCGGTGGCATCATAGTTGCTGTTGCCGGACTGGTGAAGATGTTCTCCGGGAAAGATGGAGCCTGACAACGTGTGGCCCCGCCTGGACTACTGAAGGAAGAAAGCATGACGCGAGGGAGGTAGAGCATGGGAATGCTGTCGCGGATGGGTGTAATCGTCAAATCAAAGGTCAACCGCATCCTGGATAACGCGGAGGATCCAAGGGAGACTCTGGAGTATTCCTACGAAAAGCAGCGAGAGATGCTGAAGAACGTCAAGCGGGGCGTGGTTGAGATGGTCACCGCCAAGCGGCAGCTTGAGGCACAAGCTTCCAAGGCCCAGGCGAACCTAGCCAAGCTCGACTCCCAGGCCAGGCAGGCGCTGGGAGCAGGCCGTGAAGACCTGGCTCGATTGGCACTTGAGCGCAAACAGACGACGATCGCCGAGCTAGATGGCCTCGACGAGCAGATCGCCAACATGGTGATCGAGCAGGAGAAGCTGACCCAGGCGGAGCAGCGGCTCCAGGCCAAGGTGCAGGCCTTCAAGACCCAGAAAGAGGTCATCAAGGCCCAGTACAGCGCAGCCCAGGCGCAGGTCCGCATCGGCTCCGCCCTCTCAGGACTGTCGGAGGAGATGGGCGACATCACTCTGGCGGTCGAGCGAGCTGAGACCAAGACCGATACTCTCAAGGCGAAGGCAGGGGCAATCGACGAGCTGGTCGCCACAGGCGTACTCGACGACCCGACCGGCGGCGACCCTCTGGACAGGGAATTGAAGGCAATCAGCGCATCATCCACAGTGGATGACGAGATGGCAGCCCTTATGGCTGAGCTATCTCCCGGCAAGAAGTCCTTGCCGGAGGGCAAGTCATGATCGTACGCATACTGACCGAGGGACAATTCAACCTACCCGGCGCCCACATAGACGCCCTCAACGAGATCGACAACCAGCTCGTAGATGTCGTCGCGGAAGGGGACGAGGCCGTATTCAAGAGCCTGCTGACCAAGATGATGGACCTTGTGCGCAACAACAGCACCGAGGTTCCGGTCGACGAGCTAGTGGAGTCAGACCTAGTGCTGCCTGAGCCAGACATCACTTTGAGCGAGGCGGCAGAGATGTTCGTAGGCGAGGGGCTCGTACCAGACTAGTCTTTCGTATTCGTGTAACCCAGGGCCACGACGGTCGTCGTGGCCCTGGGTTATTTCTGAGATTGGAGCGACACTACTCACTGTGCTCAATACACACCGCCAACTACGCCTGAAGTGGATCTGGCTCACTGGGTTCGCTCACCCCACCCAACGTAGCGTACGCAGCACCTAGACAGATGGCCCGAATACACGTACTTGGCGCGGGCACACCAACCCCTACGCCCACACGCTTTGGCTCCGCATACGCCGTCGAGGTCGCCGGCGAGTTGATCATGGTCGACTGCGGCCCAGCCGCTACCCACAAACTCGTCAAGGCCGGGTTGTGGCCCACAGACGTCGACTACCTGTTCTTCACCCACCACCACTTCGACCACGACGTCGACTTCCCATGCTTCTTACTTTGCAGATGGGATCAGAGCAGTGGCAAGGAAAACAAGCTTCAGGTCTTCGGGCCGACCCTAACCGAGAAGATTACCGAGGGGATCATCGGCGAGAACGGCCTGTTCGCCCACGATTGGAAGGCCCGAATCAACCACCCTCTCAGCCAAAAGGTCTTCCAAAATCGCGGAGGCATCCTGCCCAGAACTCCCCCGAACGTTCTGGCGAAGGACGTGGGCGCGGGGAAGGTGTACTCGGGCAAGGAATGGGAGGTCACCGCTGCCCCCGCCCTCCACGTCCAGCCATACCTGGACTCACTGGCCTACAGGATAGACAGCTCCGAGGGCAGCGCCGTGTTCACTGGCGACACAGAGCCTTGCCAGACGGTGGTGGACCTTGCAAAGGACGCCGATGTCCTGGTGTCCATGTGTTGGGACGACCAGGAGGTCATGGAAGCCAACGGTGAGGCGCACAGACAGTGTGGCACAACAGGGGCCGCCCAGATGGCTCAGGAGGCCGGGGTCAAAAAGCTGGTTCTGGTTCACATCGGCCCGAACCTGGCGAGCCACGACCCGATGGAGAAGGGGCTCGGCGACATCAGGTCCATATACGACGGCGAGGTCGTCTTCTCCGACGAGCTGCTAACCGTGGACATCTAGTGGTGCTGCACACACTGGGTTGGGCTGGGTTGGGCATTGGCACGACACGGTGGCTCCGGCCGAGTGTGTGGGGGCGTCCATAGTCACAACCATCTATTTGTACCCCACGAGAGCAAACTAGTAACGGAGGTCAAGAACATGGCACGCATTCATATACTTGGCGCAGGCACGCCGACGCCGACACCTACACGATTCGGCTCCGCTTATGCCCTCGAGCTAGGCGACGAACTAATCATGGTCGATTGCGGACCCGCCGCGACCCACAAGCTGGTCAAGGCCGGGTTGTGGCCCACAGATGTCGACTACCTGTTCTTCACTCACCACCACTTCGACCACGACGTCGATTTTCCTTGTTTCCTGTTGTGTAGATGGGACCAAAGCATCGGCAAGGAGAACCAATTGCAGGTGTTCGGGCCGACCCTGACCGAGAAGATTACCGAGGGGATCATTGGGGAGAATGGCGTGTTCGCCCATGACTGGAAGGCCCGAGTCAACCACCCTGCAAGCCAACAGGTATTCCAGAACAGAGGCGGCACTCTCCCACGGACTCCCCCGAACTTTTTGGCTAAGGATGTCGGGCCGGGGAAGGTTTATTCGGGCAAGAACTGGAAAGTCATGGCGGCCCCTGCCGACCACGTGCAGCCATACCTGGACTCGCTGGCCTATCGTTTCGACAGCCCCGAGGGCAGCGTCGTATTCACCGGCGATACAGCACCCTGCCAGCCGGTGGTGGACCTCGCAAAGGACGCCGATGTCCTGGTGTGCATGTGCTGGGACGAAGAGGATTCGATGCAGGCCAGCAACGAGAGCGTAGGCGTCACCGGCACCCACGGCGCAGCGAAGATGGCTCAGGAGGCCGGGGTCAAGAAGCTGGTCCTGGTCCACGTGGGACCGAACCTCGCAGGCCGCGGGCCAATGGATAAGGGCATCGGCGACGTCAAGCGCCTGTACGACGGCGAGCTTGTCTTCTCAGACGAGCTGATGACGGTGGATGTGTAGGCGCTGCGCACGCAGCGTGGGGCTGGATAGGGCCTGCCGATTGGCACATTCAGCTATCCAGGAATTCAATGGGATGTCTTGAAAGCCACCACTGGGGTGAAGCTGAGATGAACCTGGCTTTGTCACACCGGAATGGATGCTAGGGTTAGACCACAACCTTCAGAACCTAAAACCCCTCTAGTTCACCCTGATACGCGGGTCCAAGAGGCCCAGGAGTATGTCGGATATCAGCGTTCCTATCACGGTGAGGGTGCCCAGCATCATTACTATCGCAGCCGACACGAACAGATCCTCGGCCAACAACGCCCGTAACAGCAGCGGGCCCTCCGTCGGCAGGCCGAGCACCACGGAGACGATGATGCTGCCCGACATCAGCACCGGCAGCAGGTAGCCGAGAGTGCTGACAAGAGGATTCAGGGCGAGCCGTACCGGGTACTTCAGTATAAGTTTCCATTCAGACAGCCCCTTGGCCCTGGCAGTGACCACGTAAGGCTTGTTCAGCTCGTCGAGGAGGTTGGCCCGCATTACGCGGATGAGGGCCGCCGTGCCGGCGGTGCCGACCACGAAGGCCGCTATCCAAAGGTGCGAAGCCAGATCGACCACGCGCCCAAAACTCCAGGACGCCTCGACATACTCCGGAGAGAACAGGCCGCCGATGGTGTGATCTGGGAAGTAAGCGAAGGTGATCCAGAGCAGCCACAGGGCCAATAGGAAATCGGGCACAGCTAGGCCCATAAATCCTATAAAAGTGACCGTGTAGTCCTCAATGCTGTGCTGGCGTACCGCCGAGTAGATGCCGATGGGGATTGATAAACCCCAGGCTAACAGTGCCGTTGTACCCGCCAGGATGATCGTCATCAGGAGCCGCTCGCTGACGATTTCGTAGACGGGTTTTTGGAATTCGAGGGATCTGCCGAAGTCGCCCTGGACGACGGCCCAAATCCACTTGAAGTACCGCACAATCATGGGCTTGTCTAGGCCGTACTGCGCCCGTAGCGCCCGCCCAAGCGACTCTTCCATGACAACGTTGCCTCCGCTGCCGGGCCCGCCTCCACCCTCCAGCAGCTGCTGAACGTAGGTGTCGACGAAGTCCCCGGGCGGTAGCTGAATGACGACGAAGGAGATAACCGTCAGCGCCCAGATGGTGATCAGGGCAAGCAGTACTCGTCGAACTATGAAGGTCAGCATAACGGGTCAATCCTCTGAAGGCCGTCGATCCCCATTGTGTTGCGGCCTCGGCTTCCGGAACCGTTTCCAACCGCCGTCCGCCCACCAGATACTGCCGCCCTAGGACGGTCTCGACGACGGGCGAGAGTCTAGCACTGCAACCCGTGACCGTCAATTTACCCAGGATCCGCCAGGTCGCGAGCCAGGGGCTCCGTGATAGAATGGAGCGCAGGCTAGTCCGTCGTTGACGGACTAGCCCTTTAGCTTTGGAATTTGGAGAACCCATCGATGAACCTTGGTGTACTTGGCCCCCTGTTAGAGGCCTCCCCCGAGTTCCAGAGGCTGACGAAATCGTTGCAGAAGGAGCACGCCACAGTCAGGGCACAGGTCATCTCTGACGCGACTCCATTCCTTCTGGCCACACTATGGCGTGACTTCGGACGCCCAATTCTGATCGTGACTCCCGGCGCAGAAGACGCTCGTCGCCTGTATGACCAGGTCCTTCTCTGGACAGGCGACGATCCGCAAGTACTTCATTTCACCGAGTCTGAGACTCTGCCCTTTGAGCGACTCGTAGCGGACATGGCCACAGCCCGTCAGCGCATTCATGTGCTCTCTACGTTGTCGTCAGGCGAAGCCACAGCACCGCTCGTCATCGCTTCAGTGGCGGCTACGGCGCAGAAAACCATCGACAGGCTCGCCTTTGAAAGTAGCACTCACACGCTGTCGCGGGGCCAGACCGTCGACCCGGACTCGATGGTAGATCAGTGGCGTCGAATGGGCTACCGGGTCGAGCCAACGGTAGATGTCCCCGGACTGGTCAGCCGCCGCGGCGGGATAATTGATATCTATCCCCTGGGCGCTAACGCCCCGGCCCGAATAGAGCTGTGGGGCGATGAAATCGACAGCATCAGGCTATTCGATCCAGAGACCCAGCGATCCACCGAGCTCGTCGACTCCGTTGCGATCATTCCCGCCCAGGAGACACTGCCAGGTCTCACCGATCGCGATGATTTCGATCGAATACTTGGCAGCACCAACCTATCCAATTGTATCGAGGCCACCCGCACCCGTATTCGGGAGGAGTTGGACCTGCTTCTGGACGGGCTTGAGGTCGATGACCTGGAGTTCTATGCAGGCCTGTTCAATAGAGGGTCGCTCTACGATTACCTCCCTGATAACGCGCTGAGCATAGTTCTGCGACCCACTGACATTGCCGAGGCCGCATGGGAGTTCGATGAGCGTACCTATGAGCTTCGCCGTGTCAAAGAAGGCCGCGGCGAGTTGCCCACTAGCTTCCCGTCTTCCCACTTCCTCTTTGCCGAATCGGACACGAAGGCCAGCAGGATCAGGCATCGTCTGGAAATTACCCCTTGGGGCGCCGAGGAACTGACCCGAGACGAGACCCACGTGCTCCCTCTAGGGTCCGCACCAGCCTTTCTCGGCAGGCTGGATCGTTTCGTGGAGGATGCGCAAGACCTTGCGGACAGCGGTCACCGCGTCGTGGCAATCTCCTCGGTGCCCAAGAGGCTTGGGGAGATACTGGCCGAAAATGGCGTCTCGACGAACCAGGAGACGTCTCTAAACAGACCGCCTGCGCCCGGCTCCATTACCCTGCTTCAATCCACCGGAGCCGGGCTGAGCGACGGATGCGTTCTGACTGTAAACGCAAAGAAACTGGTCGTGTTCAGCGACGCTGAGATATTTGGCATCGCTAAGCAGAGACGAACGGTGCGTCGGAGGGCCGCCAAGCGCGGCGCGATCCTGTCACAACTAAGCCCCGGCGACTTCGTCGTACACGTTGAACATGGCATAGCACGCTTTGCTGGCACCGGCCGAAATCCCAGGGACGAGGGAGAAGGCGAATATCTGATCCTTGAGTACGCAGCCGGAGACCAACTCTACGTGCCGATGGACCACATAGAAAGGGTCACACCTTACGTCGCTCCGATGGATCGTCCACCCAACCTGACCCGCCTCGGGTCGCAGGAGTGGAGCCGTACCAAGCGGCGAGTAGAAGATTCGACCCGAGAGATGGCAGCCGAACTGCTGGCTCTGTATGCATCGCGTGAGTTATCGGAAGGCCACGCATTTCCTATCGACACCCCCTGGCAAACCGAGTTAGAAGACTCCTTCCCATACGAAGAGACCCCCGACCAGGTGACCACCGTCGCCGAGGTCAAGGCCGATATGGAAAACACCAGGCCAATGGACCGCCTGGTGTGTGGCGATGTCGGGTACGGCAAGACCGAGATCGCCCTGCGGGCAGCCTTCAAGGCGGTCATGGACGGCAAGCAGGTGGCGGTCTTGGTGCCCACGACTGTTCTGGCTCAGCAGCACTTCGTCACATTTAAGGAACGTCTGAAGGCTTACCCCGTAACCATCGATGTCCTGAGCCGCTTCAGGACCGACGCGGAGCAGCGCAGCATTGTGGAACGTCTCGCTGATGGCAAAGTGGACATATGCATCGGCACCCACCGTCTCATTCAGAAGGACATCAAATTCAAGTCCCTCGGTCTGGTGATCGTTGACGAGGAGCAGCGCTTCGGCGTCGCTCACAAGGAGCGCCTGAAGCAGATGCGCCGCCAGGTGGACATCCTCACCCTAACGGCAACACCGATCCCGCGAACACTTCACCTGTCACTGGCAGGCATTCGCGACATGAGCACCATCGAGACGCCGCCCGAGGAGAGACTGCCCATCAAGACCTACGTTTCGGAGTTCAGCGACGAGCTCATTCGCGAGGCCATTCGCAGGGAAATCGACCGGCAAGGACAGGTGTTTTTCCTACACAACCGTGTCTACAACATCGACTACATGGCCTCCTACATTAAAATGCTAGTTCCGGAAGCCACGGTGGGGGTGGCCCACGGCCAGATGCCAGAGCACCAGCTTGAGCAGGCCATGGTCGACTTTGCCGAGGGCAAAAATGACGTGCTGGTATGCACCACTATCATCGAGTCCGGCTTGGACATTCCCAACGCCAACGCACTCATCATCAACCGCGCCGACGCATTCGGGCTGGCACAGCTCTACCAGCTTCGAGGACGTATCGGCCGGGGAGCAAGACGCGCGTACTCATACCTCCTGATCCCTGCCCAGGCGAGCCTCTCCGAGGTCGCCGAGAAGCGTCTCAAAACCATGCTCGCCGCAACTGAACTTGGAGCCGGGTTCCAGATCGCGATGAAGGACCTGGAAATCCGCGGGGCAGGCAACCTGCTCGGGTCAGCCCAATCCGGACACATCCACGCGGTCGGATTCGACCTCTACACACGGCTCCTGAGGGACGCCGTCGAGTCTCTCCGTGCCCAGGCTGAGACGGGTATCACTATCAACGGTGTTACGGAACCTGATGGAGCGGACGCGCCTAGCGTCACCGCACCTTCTGAGGCGGTGGGACCGACGGGTATCGACATCGAGATCCCCGCCAGTATCCCCAACGATTACATCGAGGACCTGCCTACCCGCCTCGAGATATACCGAAAACTTGGCGCGGCTCCAACGAACGACGAGGTGGACTCGATGGAGCGAGAGATTCTCGATCGGTTCGGCCCGCTGCCGTGGCAGGTGCTGAACCTGCTCTACGTCGCCCGACTCCGCCTCACCGCCGGCAAGGCAGGTATCGAGGCAATTGTGAGGGAGCAGTCGGCCATCGTGCTGCGGTTCCGCCATGAGGTAGGCGGCGCCCGCGATGTCCTCCAACGCCTGCTCGGCCCATCAGCCAGCGTGGGGCATATGCAAATCCGCCTCGATACCAACATGGTACACGACGGATGGGAGGCACCGCTGATGTCCACTATCGAGAATCTGGCCGAGTTCAAGGAGCGACTTGAGTCGCAGTTGGCGGTGGACTAGGGTTACAAGTGTAGAGCCGTCAAGCCCTCGTGGCGGAGACGCTAAGGATGACGGATCGAATCAAGCTAAAAACAGAACGCCTGCTATTGCGGCCGTACAGGCTAGAGACGTGGACGATATCCTCGCCTATTGCAGCGACAAGGAACTGGCACAATACGTCCCCGGGTTACCCCAATCGTACACCCGGTCCAATGCTGAGCAGTATGTTGCCCGCAAGTTGCTCAAGTCGTAAGATTCGAACCCATCATTCGCTATTGTGCTCGGCTCAACCGTAATTGGTGGCATCAACCTACTGCTCGACAGAAAAAGAGACAGACGAACTTGGCTACGGCATACTCCGTGGGGAGTGAGAGGATTGCGATCGCGGGCTAGGTATCGATAGAAGATATATCGGTGGACTCGCCACACCGTTGTGGGATCCAAGGACGTCGATCACAGCACCCAATTCGTTTTTCCTTCCTATGCGTACAGCGGGTAAGATGGGCGACAGGGACTAGGTCATATCATGCGTGAACTGCTGAAAGCGCTGGACGAGTCAGGCGAGCCCATCCGCGTCTCCATCATCGGATGCGGCAGGTTCGGGTCGATGATGGTGGCGCAGATCAGACGCGCCCCTGGAATGACCCTCTCTGTGGTTTGCGATGCCAATGGTCAGCGAGCCCTGGACGCGCTGCACCAGGCGGGCTACGACCCCGCAACGGCCGTCACCACCTCGACCGTCAGCGATGCCAACGACGCAATCCGGAATGGCGATATTGTGGCGACGGATAGTGCGGATATCGCCATTCAGTCAGAGGTAGACGTTGTTGTCGAGATTACCGGCAACCCGGACGCAGGGGCCCGCCACTGCTTCGAGGCGATCTCGGCCGGCAAGCACGTTGTGAACGTCACCGTCGAGGCAGACGTACTGGTCGGCCCCATGCTCAAACAGATGGCAGATCAGGCAGGACTTGTCTACAGCCTGGTTTACGGCGACCAGCCCGCCATCATCGAAGAGCTTTACGAC
>JASLXL010000243.1 GCA_030740335.1 SAR202 cluster bacterium
GTGCTTGAAAGGGACGACACCCTTAAGCCCCAGTTCCTCGAAAATTCTATGTGGAACCTGTTTTTCCCGGCATAGATCAAATTCTTTCTTGAGTAGTAGGTCTGTAGTTTCATTCAGTGTCCATCCAGGCATTGAGGGCGACACTAACCCTTTTACACGGTCGAGGTAAAAGCATCTCTTGCATGTGAGGAAATCGTTGAATTTGCTTCGGCTTATCCTGAAAGGTTCACTTTGTTTCGGTACATAAATGGAAGAATCCCTGCTGCGGAGTCCGGTAGCCCGAACAAGAACACCTTTGCTGTTTCTCTTGAGATTGATCACCGGCAACTCCTGTAAGCGTGGTGTCAGGCTTTGTTGATACTCGGGGAGGGGGGTAAAGGATGGTATTGAGGCTTATAAGGCTGTTGTGAGGTAGGCGAGGTGGGATATATCTCTCATGCCTCCTCGTTGTACCTAATCCCCCATGGCACACTCGTGGAGGCATTGTATTCAAAGTTGTTTATCCTTGAATATCAGCGCACCGCTTGCACGTCTCCTCTGGTATGAGACCCAGCTTCATTAAATAGCCGAAGACGAAGCATCCCGCACAAGAACCCAGGCAAGACTCCATCAAGGCGAAAAAGACCAGAACGACCAGGACTCCTTCCGCGACGCCAGCCAACCCAAACCCGTATGTCATCGCCAGTGCAGTTGTCGAGAACATCAAGCCGACGAACTGAGCAAAGCGTTTGGGGGGGCCGGCTACAATCTTCTTGTGGTGTCCAAAGCGTGGTACCAGCACCCGAGTGGCAAGTAAACCCATCGGACTCAGCTTAGGCCCCGTCAGGACTCTGGCGAGAAATCCGTAAACTAGGACGAACATAAGCCAATATAGGTCGGTCAGGATTATCGTTAGGGTCAACACCGCGACCATTCCTGCCACCCATCGTGCGGCCACTTCGTTTACTGGATGTGGAAAAGAAAAAGTCTCTCGGATAGCTTGTATCACCGCGAATTTAGAACTATGTTTGGTTACCGGATTAGTCATGGACGCTCCCTAGTGACGCTGTGAGTGGTGGTTTGAGATTAATCTCCCTGTCGAGAGTCGTACCAAATCCCCAATGGGACTCCTAGTCGTCAGGTTCTAGCCCACCACTCCGCATAACCCTGCCTCTGGGGGCAGTATAGGCCGATGTGACCAAAAGGAGTCAAACCTTTGGCCTCAACGACACACACTTGGACTCGCCTTGCTAAAGAAGAGGCCCGCGCTCCCAGGGCAATGGTAGCTACAAAAGACCTGAACGCTACCCGCGCCGGCCTAGACATCCTAGAGGCTGGAGGCAATGCCATCGACGCGGCGGTCGCCGCCTGTTTCGCTATAGGCGTGGTAGAGCCTACCTCAAGCGGGATTGGGGGCGGAGGATACCTCGTCTACCAGATGGGCGAGAAGGGAGGAGTCATCGGATTTCCAATGCGCGGTCCTCTTATGGCACAACCCGACATGTACAAGCTGACTGGTGAACAGGCGGTCGGAGGCTTCGGGTGGCCCGGCGTCAAGGGCGACGAGAACATCGAGGGGTATCGGTCGATCGCCACACCAGGTGCCGTCGCCGGACTCTGCGAGGCCCACAAGCTCCACGGGCGACTTCCCCTGAGCGAAGTGCTGGCGCCATCGGTGAGTCTTGCGCGTGAAGGATTCTCTCCAAGTTGGTTCAACGTCTACTGCAGTGGGCTGGAGGCTGGCAAGCTCCTACGGTACACCGAACTCCGGAAAGTCTTCATGCCTGACGAAAAGATGCCAAAGGGCGACCTGGCTAATCCGACACGTTTTTGTCAGGCCGATCTGGCAGACGTGTTGGAAACCATAGGTCGGGATGGTCCTAAAGCCTTTTACAGTGGAGACGTTGCCCTCGCCATCGTTTCCGACATTCAAGACAACGGAGGTATCCTGTCTGAGAAAGATCTAACAGAATACCGCCCGTTCGTCTGGGAGGACGGACTTGAAGTGAGCTATAAAGGGCACACCGTGCGCGTACCACCTTTTGCATGCGCCGGCACAACCAGTGCCATGACGCTGAAGATGCTAGACGGCTTTGATATCGGATCCATGGGACACAATTCAGCAAACATGCTGCACGCGTACATAGGGAGCGCCCGCCTCGCATATGCCGATCGATTCGCCTACATGGCCGATCCAACTTTTGTCGAAGTGCCCTGGAACGGGCTCGTCTCCGACACCTACACCGAGCGTCGCCGCGATACCCTTGAACAAAATGTACCGGCTTCATGGGAGCCCGGCGATCCATGGGTCGATGAGGGTAGACGGCCTGAGACGGTGCTGTCACCTAGCCTACCAGCCCTGGACAACGGCACAACTCACCTCTGTACGATCGACTCGGACGGCAACGCGGTCTCCCTCACAAACACATTGATGTCGGGTTTCGGATCCGGGATCGTACCCGCAGGCACAGGAATCTCAATGAATAACGGCATGATGTGGTTTGACCCTGTCCCTGGGAGGGTGAACTCCATCGCGCCGGGGAAGTACCCGCTGAACAATATGACCCCGGCACTCGTACTAGACTCGGACGGAGTCTATATGGCCGTTGGAGCCTCAGGGGGAAGGCGAATCACGAATTGTGTGACTCAGATCATCATCAAGACGCTGGACTTCGGCATAGGCCCTCAGGAGGCCATCGACTCTCCACGATTAGACTGCAGCACCCCGACCACGAGTGTCGATCCCAGAATGGACGAGTCTGTGACATCAGACCTCGAGTCGAGAGGTCACAAGCTACTGGTGATGGGGGAGAGCTTCGGGTGGCCCGGATTTGGCAGCTTCGCCAGTCCGGTGGCCATCGTCAGGGGCAACGACCAACTGTTGGCGGGGGTCGACACCTTCCACTCGGCTTACGCAGCGGGGCTGTAGGAAGTTACATCATGGGGAGCCAAATCCACGCTCCATTCTGGTTCGCCGATATGGCACCCGGCGAGACGAAGTCGCTACGATCAAGCGAGAGTTTGATGAGATCATGGTCGAGGAGGGGCCCAACTTCGACGGTGCCGCGAGTGCCCTCGTCAACAACTTCATCACGCGGAGGCCGTTCCTGGCCAATCTTGTGGACGACGACCGTATATACGAAATCGCCGAAGGTATCCTAGGGCACGACTTCATGTTCGAGGGCTCTGAGGACCACCTCTGGGTCGGCGACACCCGGTGGCACGGGGGAGCCGGCACGTTGGTCAAATGGCCTTTGCCGCACATCAAGGTGTCGCTGTGCTTGGAACCCGTCAGCCAAAGACACCGGTTGCATCCGCTTCATACCACGCTCTCACCGTAACTACCTGCGTCACATCGACCGCTTGTGGGCCCAGGCGCCCGACTACATGGAGTTCCTGCGTAGCCCCGCGCATCGACCCAGATCACAAGCCGTATGGGCTCGAGCCGTCGGATATTCCAGCAGTCCCGGTCGAGACCACGCCCGGAGACGTGATCGTCCACACAGAGGACATACTACACGCCACGTTCGGTGGCCCGGCCGGCCGACCGCAGCTCGCACTGGCCTTCGTGGCCAATCCCACCACCGACGAGCAAGTCTACTACCTCAGACAGCGGTATGTCTGGAGCCACAAAGGAGGAGAGCTACGTCCGTCCCAGTCGTACCTAAACAGCGATAGCCCTTGGATCAGACGAATCGTCTCGAGGCTAGCCGAGTTAGCCTTCGAGCCCAGCGACCCATAGAATTCCCGAGATAACCGACGAGCCGGAGGTACAGCATTGATGGACGAGTCGGCACTGCCAGTCGCACCGGTTGATATTGGTATCAGACGGCAACCCACACGACTGCTCTTTCCAGGTCTACGTCCAGAGAAACATCGCACACGATGGTGGTCAGATTCCTCTAGCCCCTTTGCGAAAGGGAGGAAGAGTAGGAAAAGGGCTGCTCTTACCTGGCCGGCCCGACTACTGCCACCATATCGAGAAGAGCTCGGCATTGGAGAGCTTGATGGCGATGTCGACGGACTTGCCATTGATGGTGGTCAAAGCAGGACCGTTGCGCCAGCGAACTGTGTGGTCGAGCGAGTCGTCGGTCAGAGCGAGGCAGTTGGCTGCCTCGAATCCCGAGAGTGTGCGACCGTCCTGTCGGAGCTCGACGGCCAGCGAGCCGCCGTCGGCGTCGGCGTTGAGGTGAAGCTCGGCCCCGTCGACCTCCTGGGTGATCTGCACGTCGCCGCCCGCGGCGCCGGCTCGTAGCCCGACGAAGCGGTCACAGCTCCACGAGGCGGTGCCGATGGCGGCTCGCTTGCCCTCGGGAGGAATGCCGTGGTTGCCGTGCCGGCAGTTGAAGCCGCTGTAGTAGGTGCGGACTAGGTCGCCGTCCCGCACGAGGGCATGGCCGGTGTGCACGACACCGTAGTCCCATGAGCCGATCTCGCTACGCTCCAGTACCGTAGTGCGGTCACCGACACGATCCCAGTTGCGGCCGTCTCTGGAAGACGCGAGCTGAACATCGATGGTGCCGTCGGAACTGTTGTCGCCGTCGGTGCACCTGAAGACCTGCAAGAGGCCGAGAAGCATCGTCTCATAGCGGAAGATCGGCATGCCGTAGAACTGGGTGTAGTGGCCTTCGCGACTATCGGCCCACTCCTCGTCCTGGAGGTCGGGGACGAGTGCGGGTGTGGGCATGACCCAGTCGAAGGCGTCGTCGCTCTCCGTCCAGTTGATCGACCGTCGGGCTATGCCGCGAATGTTGAGGAACGACTTGACGATGCCTCGGAACTTCTGGGCGTCCTCGTCCCACATGAAGCGACCGACGTCTGCGTGACCGGGAATCACCGGCGCCTCGGGCCCGTCCGTCCAGTGGAGACCGTCGTCGGAGAACGCCAGGCAGTAACCGTCGTAAGGTCCGTACGGAGCGCGGCCGTAGTCGTACGACAGCATGGTGTAGGTGCGGCCGGGGCCCATGTGCGGCGTGTGTAGAACGTTCTGGTTGTGGTCTTGCTTGGTGCGGACAGGCGCCAGGTCCCCTGACCGGATGCCCACCCTGCTCATGTAGATGTTGTTTTCAGTGCTTCCGGAGAAGTCCTCGTACATGCCGAGCAGAGGCTTGGTCCAGTTGATGCCGTCGTCGCTCTCGGCGTAGAGGTTGAAGTTGGTCCGGTTGGCGCTGTTCTGGTACCACATCCGGAAGCGGCCGTTGTCGCTTCGCACGGTCCCCGCCATCAACACCTCGTCGTCCTCCCACGGCTGGTCGGCGGAGACGACGGGATTGCCTCCGTACTTTTC
>JASLXL010000244.1 GCA_030740335.1 SAR202 cluster bacterium
GCTTCCATGACGTTGTACGTGCCTACGATGTCGTTCTTGTGAATCGAGTCCCAGGGCGCGTCCGCCCTAGGATCCGCCGCCAGGTGGACGACGGTTTGCTGGTCTTCAAACGCGGGCCTGATCGCATCGAGGTCGGAGATATCCGCCACGTGGGATCTGTAGCCGTACGCCGGTTTGACATCGAGGCTGGTCAGTTCGTATTTGTCGCCTATTCGCTCGGTGATCACTCGACCGATGCGCCCTGCCATGCCCGTTATCAGGACCTGCCGTTTTGCCACACGATATCTCCTGGAAATCTGAATGAGCCTGGGGACCAGAATGCCATCTGACCCGCCCGGTCCTACTCTAGCACGTGATCTCCCGGAACAGCGAGATGTAATCAGGAGTATTTGCATCTCTGGATCAAGGTTCTCGACCAAGGGCATGTTACTGAGAGCAGATCGATTAGGGTTTCCTCCCCAATCGGTAGGGGCAGACCACCTGTGAAGTTGGTAGGTTATTACTCTAGGGGGCAGGGCAAGTCTTTGACATACTACTGGCTGTTCCCCGACGAATGTTCTAATTCGAGGTTGATATAGACTACTCGTCCCGTTGGTATTTTGGTTGCCTGGGGGCTACACCTCTTTCGAGCCTGACGGAGCTGCCCTCAAGGGGTAAGTTCACGCGGGAACCTCCACGGAGATGAGATTCGATTACCCCGAATATGAGCTCGGTAGAAGCTCGGGCGTTCCGAACTCCGCCTCGAGGCGGCTCGCCCGTGTCCAACGAATGGACCAGGTCCTCGACGAGCCTAAGGGTCGAACTGGCGCGCTCGTATGTCGGGAACTCTTTCTGAACCAGGTCGGACCTTCCACGGTGATCGGTCGAGCCGACGACCCTCATCTGCCACTCCTTCCCGTTGGCCAGGGCCGTCAGCACGCCACGTTCGCACACAGCCTCCCACTCGGAGCGTCGACCGGAGTTGAGGGCATACGCTGTAACGCCGTTTTCGAAGTGGATGGTTCCTTGTCCGATGGGGTCGAGTACCAGTCGACCGTCAACCATGGCTTCGTCGCCGTTCTGCAGATGACCCTGCACCCAATTCACCGGGGTGTCGTTATTTAGGCGGAGCACTAAGTCGAAGCTGTGGCTGGCTCCGTTGAAGAGGGGGCCGGTGTCGTGGATGATCAGTGACTGCAGGGTTCCCAACTCCCCACTGTCGATTACCGCCTTCAGCGTGTCGAATCCCGGATCCCAGCGGCGGTTAGTGCCAAGATTGAAGTGCACGCCATTGGACTCGCATACCTCCACCATCGATTCCACCTCGGCCATCGACGCGGCCATGGCCTTTTCGGCGTAGATAGCCTTGACGCCATGGGTCGCAGCGTATGAGACGATCTCGGCGCGTTGCTCGGGCTGAGTCGCTACGCTCACGATGTCGGGCTGCACCTCGTCGATCATGATCTTGTAGTCGGTGTACTGTGCGTATTTCGGAACCCCATACCGGGTTCCTACCTGCTCCATGACGTCTGTTCGGAGGTCAGAGCACGCTACCATAGTCGTCCTATCGCAAGCCTCATAACCCGCGGCGTGGGAGTAGGCCCCACCACCCGCGAACACCTCGTTGTCAATGAAAGCACCCATGCGGCTGCATCCTATAAGAGCTGCTTGATACGTTGTCACTGCACCCTCCATCATGATTTGAAAAGTGTTTAGGAGCCGCTATCGAAATACAACTTCGGCATCGGGCCTGGAAGTGGCTGGTTGATGTGTATACCGTGGATTTTCTTGATCTTGCCGGCAAGTCATTTGTCGAACTCGTTAGTCGACTTGCCAAGCATATTCATGAACGAGTCGCTTCCGGAGCCCTCCTGAAGAACCGCCACCATGGTGCCCATTGGCGTCTCGGCCAGCCATGCGGCGTGCCGGGTCAAACTGTGACGCTGGTTCATGTCCTTGATGACCGCACTACGTGCGCCGGTGCACTCTTCGATCCAAGCTTCCCAGGTATCAACCTTGTTTTCAAGAGGGTTGGCTATCACAAATCCCATGGTTTCTCCTAACGTCTGACAGAGTCATTGCCCACACTCTCAGTTGTGGGTGTGGGAGTAAAGGTGTCAACGCTGCGGACGGGAGGACGGAATGATTGCGAATTTGAGTGACGAGGAGACGGCCAGGCTCGAGGCGTTTCTGGTCCCGCCGAGCATTGCCGTGCTGGCGAGCCTAAACGGCAGCGGGTTGCCACAGATATCGCCGATCTGGTACTGGTACTCTGAGGGCTGGGTAACCATGTCCACGGTCTCAGAGACGGTGAAATCTCGAAATATCGTTTGAGACGGAAGAGCGTTGGTGTGCGTCTACTCCGAGCCCGAGGCATTCGAGTAAGGAAGCCCGAGCGGAGCGGTGACAGTGATCGACGACGATTCGCTGTGGACCGAGACGTGCGCAATAGTTGATCGCTACGAACTGCCCGAAGATGCAGACAAAAGGATGCGCCGTTTGGAGCACCACAACAGGATAATCTTGTCTCTGGAGATCGACTGGTTGCACTGCGGTCGAAGTGACGTGCGAAGAGAAACCAGAGTCTCTGTATAATCGCGACTTTATCCGCAAAGCCCTCTGCGCTAGAATTGGTCGCATTCCGGTGACACTGCGGCGATGAAATTCCTGAGAGTTGCGGATCGCGTAGTATAAGTTTAGGGGCCCCAACGGGCGCGACGATGCGCTGACACCACACAGAGGGACGTCAATGACTCGGCTATCAGTGCGAATCCTGGCAGGTGCGGTGGTGCTGGCTCTGATGGCGCTGGTGTTGACTTGGCCTGCTTCAGAGGCTAGGGCGGCTGGGCCAAAGCTGGAGTCGTACGGGATCACCAGCGAGTTTCCCGCGGGATTTCGCATCAGGGCTCAAGCGAGCGGTGAGAACGAGATTACCTCTGTAGCCGTGCACTTGAGGGTCGGGCAGTTGACCAGCGGTACGTACAACTACCTGGACTTGGAAAAGGTCGAGGGAAGCCGGAACCTGGTGGACGGCGAGTTTTTCTGGCGGACCGAAACCGTTTCGAACTACATTCCACCTGGGACCATCATCAGGTATAGCTTCGAGATCGAAGATTCAGCTGGCCAGAAGCTAGAAACTGAGACATTCGATTTCATCTACTTCGATGCGCGTTTTGTTGACGACGAAGGCAACTCCAGGTGGGAGGAGGTCTCCGACAGTGCGGTTACGGTGGCCTACAAGGGACCTGTCAAGAAACGTGCTGAAGAGATACTTAGGACCATCGTCGAGACCCTGGATAAGATGGTTCCTATCATGGGCGAAGAGGCAATTGCCGAGCCCATTCGCGTCACGATGTACAACAACAACAAGGAGATGCTCGAGGCGTTGCCGCCAAAGAGTGCGGCTATTAGTCGCGAGCTGATCACGGAGGGGCAGGCCTTTACCGAAGTCGGAACCCTTTTGGTTCTGGGTGGAGGGCGCCTAGCCCTCGGCACCGCCTCACATGAGGTCATGCACATCATCACCCACCGGGTCGGCGACAGTGTGTTCCGGCGCGTGCCCTCGTGGCTGAGTGAAGGCCTTTCGGAGTTCGCCAACGTGGACCCCGGCTTTTCTTACGACATTGCGTTGGACTTCGCCATTGAGACCGATCGCCTGCTGCCTCACGTCTTCATGTCCGGATTGCCGGGAGAGTCCGAAGACGTCATCATCTTCTATGGTCAATCTCGGAGCATCGTCAGGATGATGATCTCCGATTTCGGTCCTGAGAAAATGAAGCAGTTCATGTCGAGTCTGCAGAGCGGCAACAATATGGATAGAGCGCTCACTGAAGTGTATGGCTTCACCACGCAGACGTTGGACATCGCCTGGCGATCGGCCATTGGCGCGAAGCAACTGGACCTGACGGCTCGCACACAGGCGCGTCCCACCGCTGTGCCGCAGCGCGTTCCGTTGTTGTACAGCCTGACGCCTCAGGCCCAGTCGGAGGTCGTCGAAGATGCCGAGGATCTGGCGACAGCCACACCTGATCCGACTGCGACCCCAGAGCCTACCGCTGTGCCTACACCGGCGCCAGAGATGGCAGTTGCCGTACCGGACGCAGATGTGGAACCGACGGTGTTGCTTGCCTCGGATTCCGAGCCGAGGCAGACCGGATCTGGAGCATCTTGCAACCCGTCGGCTTCGGGCGCGGCAGGACCACTTGACGTGACGACAGTGGGATTCTTGCTGGGGCTAGTGGGTCTGGGACTGCGAAGAAGGTTCTAGGAACGGAGCCGAGAGGCTAGGGACTGGGGCTAGTTCAGAACCCCGATCTAACGTCTATTGGTGATCGGCTCACATAACGAGTCCCCAGAAACCCAGTATCTGCCTTCAGCTACCTGGTTCTGGGGTTCAGGACGTCGTAGAGGGAGTCGCCCAGGAGATTCCATGACAGGACCATCATCCACGCGGCGATGCCCGGCGCCAGAAGCATCCAGTATTCATTACGCAGCACGCTGATGTGACCACCCTGCAGCAACATGACCCCTAGGCTGGGACGTGGCGGTTGGATGCCCAGGCCTATCCAGCTCAAGATTATCTCGGCGCCGACCATGGAGCCCATCCCCGCGGTTACAGTGATGACCATGGGGCCGATCGCATTGGGCAGCAAGTGGACGAAGAGGATGCGAGGTGTGGACGCTCCTATGGCCTTCGCTGATTCCACAAACTGAGTTTCCTTCAGCGCGAGAACTTGGGCCCGAAGCAGTCGTGCTGCACCGAACCAGCTGAACGACACCAAGGCAATCGAGATTACTATGTAGTCTGCTACCCCTGATCTTACGAGCCCATCGAGGGCCGTATTATCCTCCAACCACCTTACCCAATCCAGAATACGCGGACGCAAGGTGGCCGCTATAATGATGACCAGGAATATGTCGGGAAATGACGATGTAACCTCTCCGGTCCGCATAATGATCGAATCGACCCGCCCTCCGAAGTAACCCGACAGGAGACCGAGGGTCACGCCGATGAACAGGCCACCGGTGGCCATGGCGACGATCGTCAGCAGCATCGTGTTCTGAATGCCCCACAGAACTCTTGTGAATAGGTCGCGTCCCAACCTGTCGGTTCCGGCGAAGTGTGACTTGGTGAAGAATCCGCCAATACCCTGGTCGGTGACTATATTTGGGGCCTGTAGGATCGCGCTGTAGTCCTGGGCCGTGTAGTCGTAGGGAGTGATCCAGTTGGCAAGGGCACTACCGATGTAGAGCACCAGCAACGTCACCATGCAGCCGAATGCGATCTTTTTCCGCAACAGCCGTCCGAAGGCCCTGGTGAAGTGGCCCCTGCGTTTTGGCTGTCGACGTTCGGTTGCGAGACTTAGTTCTTGGACTGCCACTGTGACCCTAGTTGTAGCGGATACGTGGATCGATAAACGCGTATGCGACATCTGCGGCAAGATTGGCGAGCACGAAGGCCGAGGCCGCGATCAGCGTGACTGCCATGATCACGGGATAGTCGCGGTTGAAGACAGACTCGACCGCGAACCGCCCAATGCCCGGGACGCCGAGGATGGTCTCGACGATGAACGAACCGCTGATGAGGCCTGCCAGGGAGAAGCTCAATATCGTGATGATTGGGATCATCGCGTTTCGAGCCACGTGCCGCGATTCGACCATCTGTGGTTCGAGCCCCTTGGATTTGGCTGTGCGTATGAAGTCTTGGCCCAGGACATCCAGCGTGCTGGCTCGCATGAGCCGGACGAACCCTGCTATCCCCGGGACCCCCATGGTTATCGCCGGTACTAGGATGCGAACGTCGAAGAAGCCTCCCCATCCAGAGCACGGCACCCAGTGCAGCTTTAAGCAAAATACCCATAGAAGCCCAGGTACACTCACCATGATTGGTATGGACATGAGCGCGAGGGCAACCGTCACCGTCGCCGGGTCTTGCCACCTGCCTTGCCAGTGGGCGATCCAGAACCCAAGGGGCAGACCTATGCCGACGGCCACGATCATAGCGGCTATGGCAAGCTGCGCCGACACCCACATTTTCTGCAGAATCAATCCCTTGACTGGCTGACCACGGAACCTCAGGCTCTCGCCAAAGTCCCCTCGCAAGAAGTTCCAGACGTAGTCTATGTACTGGATGTGGAACGGGCGGTCGAGGCCCAGCTCATGGCGCAAGTTCTTCGTCACCTGGGAGTCGGGGTCGTACCTGTTGCCCAGCATCACGATCACAGGATCACCCGGCCCGAAGCGTCCCAGCGTGAAAGTGATGAAGGACACCGCCAACAACAGGAACGGAAGCCATGCGAGTCGCCGAACTATGTATACCCACATTGCCGGAACCTCACGTCGCGGGACCGCGCTGTCTTCGCTGTTTTCGAGGTCAACAATAGGAGATGCAGGCCCTTACAGCAAGAGGGGCCTCGATATATCGAGGCCCCTCTTGCATTCACTGTTCAATAACAGTGGGGCTGACGATGGGAGTACCCTTGCATCTCAATGCGGCGAGATGGCCCAATCTAAATGCCAATCGGCTACAGTTAGCCGATGGATCTAGCCGCCGACCCTGATCTCTTGTAGCTTGGGCACAATCATCGGAGTCATGGCATACCCGTCCACGTTGGGCTTGACCAGCGCGTAGCGCTCACCCGTAAACCACATTGGCACCCAGGCTGCATCGTTGACGATGAGCTGTTCGGCGTTGTGGTACAGCTCGATGCGGCGAAGCACGTCGGGCTCGGTCCGCGCCTCTTCCAGAACCGAGTCCACAGCCGCGTTGGAGTATGCTCCGTGGTTGATCCCACTGTCGGTGTGGAACAAGATATCCAAAAAGTCCTGGGGATCGGGATAGTCCGCTTCCCAACCCAGCCCGGCGAATGCTTGGAATTTCTGGTCTTCAAGATCCTCGAGGTACGTGGCCCACTCAACCTGCTGGATCTCAACCTCGACCCCCAGGGTCTGCTTCCACATTTCCAGGATCACTTCCAGGTCGAGACCGATGGTGCCGCCCGTCCCAGGGACAGTGACCACGATGCGAGGGCGGCTGTCAGCGTCTGCATATGCTGACTCTTCCAATAGCTGCTTTGCTAGGTCGGGATCGTACATCAGTCCATCGATCTCATCGGTGTAGCCGGGGAAGCCTGGTGGAAGGATGCTGTAGGCTGGTTGTACCAGCTCTGATAGCACTTCCGTCGCGATGAGCTCCTTGTCCACGGCGTGGTTAAGCGCCTGACGGAACTTGGGATCATCGAAGGGTGGCTTAGTTGTGTTGAACCCAATATACGATACGCTGAAGCCTGGAGGAGCTATCACCAATTCCTGGTTGAGGGGCTCCGTTGGGTCGAGCACACGATCCAGGTCGAACAGGCCCACGCCTGTGATGTCGATCTCGTCGTTCTCGTACATCGCCATCGCCTGACCGCCAGCCAAGTTCATGACTATGCTGTCCAGTAGTGCGGGTTCGCGGTAGTAGTAGTCGTTGCGTTCAAGAACTATGCGCTCGCCGATACGGTACTCGGCAAGCTTGAAGGCCCCCGTGCCCACCGGGTTGTCTACCCACCAGCTGCGCCCTCCGGCCTCCACGGTCTCCTGATCAAGGACATATGCAGTCGGATATGTTAGCTTGGCTAGGAAGTAGGCTTTGGGGGCGTCAATCGTGATCTGTAGGGTGCGGTTGTCGATGACCTTGATGCCGCTGATCTCCGAGGCGTTCCCCTCGATGTACTCCATCGCGCCCTCGATGTCGTTCAAATAGGTGTCGGCGACTGGCGACGCTGTTTTCGGGTTGGCCGCCCTCTCCAGCGACCACTTGAAGTCTTCAGCCGTCACCGGCTTACCGTTGTGGAAAGTTGCGTTGGGCCGCAGCTTGAAGGTATATACCACACCTTTGTCGATGGTCCAGCTCTCGGCCAGGTCCGGCACGAGTTGCAGGTCAACGTTCAAGGCTACCAGGCCGCTGAACACCTCTACCACGATCCCGGCAGATGTCGTGTCTGACGTCAGGTGCGGGTCCAGGGTCGGCGGGTCTGCCCAGAGCCGCCTAAATACGCCGCCGCTCAGAGGCTCAGTGAACTCTCTGGCAGAGGCCTCGTCCACCTCATCGGGCTCGGTCTCCGTCTTGTCTGTCTCAGAGGCCATCTCGTCGGTGGATGGGGCTGAGGCATCGTCGGTTGGCTCCGGCGTATCCGACAGCAGTGATACGCTAGGTGCCGGGGCCGTCGTCGTCGTCTCCTCGGGTTGACCCGATCCCATCCCTGTCAGCCCACATGCTACTGTGGAGATGGACGTTAGGATGAACAATAAGTAGATCAGCTTCTTCATGGCCTGTTTTCCTACCTCGGATTTGGGTGCCTACGGGTCAGATGCGCAAGAGACCTCGGAGTTGCGAGGCTAATCCGGCTCGGCATTATCGCCTACGCTGTGTTTTAGATATGCGCCGATGAATCCGTCTATTTCGCCGTCGAGGACCGCCTCTGCTCTCGATGTCTCGAAGCTGGTCCGATGGTCCTTGACCATCTGGTACGGATGGAGGACGTAGCTGCGAATCTGGTGGCCCCATTCAGCTGAAATGTGGTCCCCCTTGATCTTGGCGACCTCTTGGGACCTCAACTGTGTTTCGCGCTCGGTCAGACGGGCCAGGAGAATTTTCATCGCTATGGTCTTGTTCTGGTACTGAGACCTCTCGTTCTGACAACTCACCTGAATACCGGTTGGGATATGAGTTATCCGACCCGCCGTCGAGTTCTTTTGGACGCTCTGGCCACCTGCTCCTCCGGCCCTGAAGACATCTATTCTGAGGTCGTTGGGGTCAATGGTGACATCCACCCCCTCCTCGACCTCGGGCAGCGCTTCTAACAGTGCGAAGGATGTGTGCCGGGCGTGGTCGGCGTCGAAGGGCGAGAGCCGGACCAGCCTGTGGACCCCTCGCTCCGCCTTCAGATAGCCGTAGGCGAAATCACCCGATATGCCTACGACTGCGCTCTTCACACCGCCTTCCTCCCCATGGGAGATGTCCATAACGTCGCTTTTGTATCCCCGGTTCTCCGCCCAACGCAGGTACATCCGTATGAGCATCCCGACCCAGTCCTGGGACTCGACTCCGCCCGCCCCGGCGTGGATCGCGATAATCGCGCTCCTCCGGTCGAACTTGCCCGAAAGTACTAGCTTGAACTCAAGGTCGTCCAGGGTGTCCCGGACGACGTCGACCTCTTCAGCCAGAGTCTCCAGCAAGGAGACGTCTCCCTCGGCCGCCGAAAGCTCTAGTAGATCCTCGGCGGAGCGCGCCTTTCGGTCCAGACTCTCCCAGGCATTGATCTCGGACTTCAACCCTGCGAGCTTTTGCATCGCACTCTGCGCCGCGACGGAGTCGTCCCAGAATCCTGGGGCAGCGCTGTCGCGTTCTAGCTCCTCGACCTGCTTCGTCTTAGTAGCGAGGTCAAAGACGCACCATAAGGCCAGAAATTCTCTCGACTAACTTGGATGCGGTCCCTTTGAGCTCGTGCATCTGTACCTACGGCCTCGTGAGTATGGATGGATTCCATACAGGATATGAAACGTCGTAGCGCGCCAATGGGTTAGCCACAGTCGCAGCGTCCGATTATAGCAGGCTAGGTCCGGGGTCCGAATTACGAGACCCAGCGAGGCCATCTCTCGTCTTCCATACCCTTTCTGGCTCCTACCAGACCTTAGCGCCCAGCCCTGTTACCTTGCAGTGGAAGCACGATGTGGGAGGCGCGAGCTTGCCCATGATGGATGGTCTGGTGCGCTGTTTTGTATACCCGGTCGCGTCCCAGGGGGCCACCCGTGTTAGGATTGACGTCGAAGCGCGGCCAGTTGCTGCTGCTGATGTCCACGCGCACGCGGTGCCCTTTCCTGAACACGTTGGACGTCGGAAATAGTTCGAAGACTAGCTCGTACGCCTCCCCTGGCGTCATCATTTCGGGGCTGTCCCAGCCGTTGCGATACCTGGCCCTAAGGATGGAATCCGTGATGTTCATGGACAGCCCCTCGCGGTGGTCCTCACCTGCGTGATAGACGTCTATCAGCTTTGCCGTGAAATCGGTGTCTACCGCGGATGACGATGCCCAGAGACGCATCGTGATGGGCCCGGTCACCTCGAAGTCTTCGTCCAGGGGCGCCGTTTGGAACGTGAGCACATCGCCACGCAC